>WQZX01000011.1 GCA_009780515.1 Nocardioidaceae bacterium
CTCCGTAGGTGCTGTCGGCCGGGAGCCCCGCGGCGGGTGAGGAGAACCCGACCGCCAGGGGTCTCGACAAGCTCGACCACCCTGGGTCAGGACCCGACCACCCGCCGGCCGGCGACGGCGCCCAACCGCAGGCCCCTCGTCCCGTAGCTGCTGTCGATCGCAACCCAAGCGGCGCACAAGGAAGCGCCCACCGAGCCGTCGGCTCGACACGCCCAGGCGGCTCAGGCTTGCGAGATCAGCGCCGACCCCTGCCCTTGCCGTGGTGACCCTTGGAGTGGCCGGGTCCGCCGTGGTGCGCGGGGCCGGGCGGGTGGGGGTGGGGGTGAGGGTGAGGGTGAGGGTGCGGGTGGCGGCGAGGGGCGCTGTGGCGCGCGTGGTGGGCGTGCCGCCGGCGGTGCCGGTGGACGGCGACGACGTGGTGGACCTGCCGGACCGGGACGGCCGTGGGCTTGGGGTGCCGGACCGTGGCGGCGGGGGTCGGCGCAGGGGGCGCGGCGGTGCCGTCGGCATGGTCGGCGATCGAGGGGCCGACCAGCATCAGCCCGAGCAGCGCGACGGCCGCAGCCGCCGCGACGATCCAGCCGATGCGCACCTGGAGGCGGCGGCGGGAGGGCGGGAGCACCGTGATGGCCTCCGTCGCCTCGGGCTCGTACGCCGGCGGGCTGGTCAGCAGCTCGCCGATCCGGTCGGCGGGCGGCCGGTCGGCGGGCCGGCGGGCCGTCATGGAGGCCAGCGCACCGACCCACATCGGGCCCAGCGAGACCGGGAGGTCGGGTGCGGAGTGGATGCGCGCGTAGGCGACCTCCACCCCGGTGCCCTCGAACGCCCGGCGGCCGGTGAGCGCCTCGAGCAGCATCAGGCCGAGGGAGTAGACGTCCGCCTCGGGCCCGACCTTCTCCGCGGCGACCTGCTCCGGCGCGATGTACGCCGGCGAGCCGATCACCTGGCCGTCCACCGTCGTGTCGTGGTTGGTCACGTCGGTGAGGCGCGCGATGCCGAAGTCGGCGAGCCGGACCCGGCCGTCCGCACCGAGCAGCACGTTGCCGGGCTTGACGTCGCGGTGCACCACGCCGTGGGAGTGCGCGTGGGCGAGCGCCGCGGCGATCTGGGTCGCCAGCCGGCGTACCTCCTCGGCAGGCATCGGTCCCTCGCCCAGGCGGTCGGCGAGGGTGCGGCCCTCGACGAGCTCCATGACCAGGAAGGGCTGCTCGTCGTCGAGGCCGACGTCGAGCAGCTTCACGATGCCGGGGTGGTCCAGCCGGGCGATCGCCCGCGCCTCGCGGGCGAAGCGTGCCCGGTCCGCCCGCCCGGCCTCGCCGCGCCGCAGCAGCTTGACAGCGACCTCGCGCTCGAGCACCACGTCCGTCGCGCGGTGGACGTCCGCCATCCCACCGCGACCGACCAGAGGCCCGATGCGGTAGCGATCCGCGAGGAGCGTCTCGGTCTGCACCGCCGGTAGGTACCCCGATCCGAGCGATCTCACCCCTCCGGCGGCCCCGGCATCACAGCCGGTGGCCCCGGCGGTCGAAGTCGGTGTCGACCGTGCCGAACGAGACGTCGACCCAGCCGCGGTGGAGGCTCCCGGGCCGGGCGAGGGCGATGTCGCACCCGGACAGCGAGCCGGCGACGGACGCGGCCGCCTGCGCGCAGTCGGCGCGCAGCTGCGACGCGCTGAAGCCGGCGAGGTCGAACGGGCTCCCGTCGAGCTTCGAGCGGGCGTTGCGCATGAGCGGCGTCAGGCCCTCGCCGTCGAAGTAGTCGTAGACCTGGGTGTGCCCGCCGTCGGCGGTCCGCACGTCGACCTGTGCCTGGTCCGACGTCAGGTCCAGGTAGGTGATCCGGGTGCCGGGCCCCTTGCGCAGCGCGTCGAGCAGCCCGGCGTACCCCTGGTCGCTCAGCAGGCTGTACGACGCCCCGGCGGGGGCGTGGTGGTCCTCGACCAGCCCGATCACGGCCAGGCCCGCGACGACGGCCAGGCAGCCGACCGCCGCCCCGGCTCCGATCCGCCACCGGCCCGACCGCCCCGACCGCCCCGTCCCGCCGCGCGGAGCGGTCGAGGTGGGCGCGACCGGCAGGTCGTCGTACGGCGTCGGCGGGCGGGCCGGTCCGGGCTCGCCCTGTCGCTCGGCGGCCGATGCCGGGGGCTCGTAGGGCTCCCAGCGCTCGTCGGTCACTTCGGTGCCCGACGGCCCGTCAGGTGGCCGGCACGGTCGTAGAACAGGGCGGCGTCACCGCTCGTGGGGCCGTGGGCCGAGACCTCGACCCAGTCGGACTTGCCGTCGGCGACGTCGCTGCTGATCGAGACCGAGCAGGTCGCCTTCGGGTCGCCGAGCAGCTGCTCGGCCGCGGCGCAGCGCTGCGGCCAGTCGGAGATCGCGACGCCGGAGAGGTCGAACGGCTGGTCGGTCCTGTCGGTGGTCGTCGTCGGGGCCCCGAAGTCGCCGTCCCAGTCGTAGACCTTCGCCTTGCCCCCGGGGCCCTCGGCGATGGTCGCCTCGGCGTAGTGGTCGTTCATCTCGAGGTCGAGGACCTTCTTGTCCCCCGGCCCTGACGCCAGGTCGGCGATGAACTGCGCGTAGCCGTCGGAGGTCATCGGGTCGATCGTGACGTGCGAGGTGCCCGATCCGCCGGCCAGCACGACCACGAAGACCAGGCACAGCGCGATGATCACGCCGAAGCCGCCGCCGAGGAACCACAGCGCCCAGTTGTGCCGCGGCGCGTCGGCGTGGGCCGAGGACGAGGCCGACCCGCCGTCGGCGACGTACGTCGAGGGGGCCTGGTGGTCCTCCCGCTGGTCCCGGTCACCTTGCGCCACGGGCCGCAATCTAGTCGAGCCGCCTGAGAGCTTCCCCTGATCGACGCTGAGCGCTCGATAGTGTGGCCACCGCCACGAGGAGGTGGGAGCGGTGTTCGGCAGGCGCGGACAGTTCGGCAGCCAGGCCGATCGGACGACGTTCCGCACGCTCCACACCGCGTCGCTGATGACCGCCACGCTGCGCGACGGCCTCAGCCGTACGACGGCCGAGCAGTCGGTGCGACACATGCGCACGCTCGTCTCCGCACCCGCCGTCGCGGTCACCGACACCGAGCGGCTGCTCGCCTGGGACGGCGTACGGTCCGCGCACGGCAGGCACGCCGCCGACCTGGCCCACGAGGTCTCGACGTACGGCGCGGCGACGGTCGTCCCGCACAACCGCTTCGACTGCGGCGACGCCCAGTGCGCGCTGAGGCAGGCGATCGTGGCGCCGCTGAGCGTCGGGGAGCGGGTCGTCGGCACCCTGCAGGTCTTCACCCAGCAGGCGTCGGCCGGCCGGGTGCGGGCCGCCACCGAGGTGGCCCGGTGGGTCTCCGCGCAGCTCGAGCTCGGCGAGCTGGACAGCTCGCGCCAGCGGCTGATGGCGGCGGAGGTGAAGGCGCTGCGCGCGCAGATCTCGCCGCACTTCGTCTACAACTCGCTGACCGCGATCGCGTCGTTCGTGCGCACCGATCCCGACCGGGCGCGCGACCTCCTCATCGACTTCGCCGACTTCACCCGCTACTCCTTCCGCAAGCTCGGCGACTACACGACGCTCGAGGAGGAGCTCTCCTCGATCCAGCGCTACCTCGTGCTCGAGCAGGCCCGCTTCGGCTCCCGGCTCGGGGTGACCCTCCAGATCGCACCCGAGGTGCTGCCCGTGACGATCCCCGTCCTCTCGCTCCAGCCGCTGGTGGAGAACGCCGTACGCCACGGCCTGGCGCCCAAGCCCGAGGGTGGCTCGGTGACGATCTCGGCCCGCGACCTCGACCGCGAGGCCGTCATCACCATCGACGACGACGGGGTCGGCGAGGACCCCGAGCGCATCCGCCGGGTGCTGTCCGGCGACGCCACCCTCGACTCGGTCGGCCTGGCGAACGTCGACGAGCGGCTGCGGTCCAGCTTCGGCGACGACTACGGCCTGGTCGTCGAGACCGCGCCCGGCGCCGGCACCCGCGTGACCGTCCGCGTCCCCAAGTACGCCGCCGGGGTGCGCCCATGAGCGGCACGACCCCGGCCCCGGCCAGCCTGCGCGTCCTGGTCGTCGACGACGAGCGGCCCGCCCTCGACGAGCTGGTCTACCTGCTCGAGGGCGACGAGCGCGTCGGCGAGGTCACCGGCTGCGACTCGGCCACCGAGGCCGTCGTGGCACTGCGCTCCTCGGCGTACGACGCGGTGTTCCTCGACGTCGCCATGCCCGGCCTGTCCGGGCTGGATCTGGCTGCGGTGATCGGCCGCTCGGCCGACCCGCCGGCCATCGTCTTCGTGACCGCCCACGCCGAGCACGCCGTGGACGCCTTCGACCTGCACGCGGTCGACTACCTCCTCAAGCCGGTGCGCACCGAGCGCCTGCGCGAGGCCGTACGACGCCTCGCCGAGGCCGGTCCCGATCGTCGCGACGACACGATCGCGGTGGAGCTGGGCGGCGTGACCCGGCTGATCCACCGCGACGAGATCCGCTACGTGGAGGTGCAGGGCGACTACAGCCGGCTGCACACCGACACGGGCTCCCACCTCGTGCGGCTCCCGATCAGCGCCCTCGAGGAGCGCTGGCGCGAGGGCGGGTTCGTCCGCATCCACCGGTCGCTGCTGGTGGCCCTCCACCACGTCGACGCGATCCAGGAGACGGCCGGCCGGCTGACCGTCCGGGTCGGCGGCCGCGACCTGCCGGTCTCCCGCCGCCTCACGCCCGCGCTGCGCGAGCAGCTGCGCCGCACCCGCCGGGCCGAGGGATGAACCAGCCGCCGCCCCGGGTCCGCGTCACCGGTCCCCGACGCGGCCGGTCGCGACGCAGCACCGTCGTCGCCGAGATCGACGCGCAGACGGTGGTCGGCGACATCTACATCCGGTCGCTGATGCGCGGCCAGCTCCGGCTGGCGCTGGCCGTGACGGCGGTCCTGCTGGTCGCGGTGGCCTCGCTGCCGCTGGTCTTCGAGCGGTGGCCGGGGTTCGCGGCACACCGGCTCCTCGGCGTACCGCTGGTGTGGCTGCTGCCCGGGGTGGCCTGCTACCCGCTGCTGATCGCGCTGGCGTGGGTCTACGTACGACGGGCCGAGCGCAACGAGCGGGCCTTCGGCGAGCTGGTCGCGCAGGAGCCGCCCTGGAGCGAGGAGTGAGGGACCTCGCCGGCACCCTCAGCGTCATCGCGATCGCCGCGGTCGCCCTGCTGACCCTCGCGGTCGGCGTCTTCGGCCTGCGCATCTCGCGCACCACCAGCGACTTCTACGTCGCCTCGCGCACCGTCGGACCGACGGTCAACGCGGCCGCGATCAGCGGCGAGTACCTCTCCGCCGCGTCGTTCCTCGGCGTCGCCGGCCTGATCGCGGCACGTGGGCCGGACATGCTCTGGTACCCGGTCGGCTGGACCGCCGGCTACCTCGTGCTGCTGCTCTTCGTCGCCGCCCCGCTGCGCCGCTCGCGGGCCTACACCGTCCCGGACTTCGCGGAGTTCCGGCTCGAGTCGTCGGCGGCCCGCAGCACCTCCAGCGTGCTCGTCGTGCTCATCGCGGTCTTCTACCTCGTGCCGCAGCTGCGCGGCGCCGGGCTGACCGTGCAGATCCTCACCGGTGCGCCGTCGTGGGTCGGTGCCGGCATCGTCGGGGTCGTGGTGCTGGTCAACGTCGCGGCCGGCGGGATGCGCAGCATCACCCTCGTGCAGGCCGTGCAGTACTGGATCAAGCTCGTCGCGCTGGTGCTGCCGCTCGCGGTCATCCTGGTCCTGCGCAGCGGCGGCGTGCACGGCGCGATCCACCGCATCCACGCCGCCGACTGGGGCAGCGACTGGGCGCCCGGCGGGCACAGCCTCTACCTCACCTACTCCCTCATCGCCGCGACCTTCCTCGGCACGATGGGCCTCCCCCACGTCGTCGTGCGCTACTACACGAACAACGACGGCCGCACCGCTCGCCGTACGACGGTGGTGGTGATCGCGCTGCTCAGCGCCTTCTACGTCCTTCCCCCGGTGTACGCCGGCCTCGCCCGCGGCTACCTGCACGGCAGCGGCAACACCGACACGATCATCCTGGGCCTGCCGAGCGCGGTGCTCGGCGGACAGCTCGGCGACGTGCTGACCGCGGTCCTGGCGGCGGGCGCGTTCGCGGCGTTCCTCTCGACCTCGTCGGGTCTCGTCGTCTCGGTCGCGGGCGTCGTCGGCCAGGACGTGCTCGGTCGCCGGATCGACGCGGTGCCCGCGTTCAGGATGGCGGCGATGCTCGCCACGGTCGGCGCCCTGGTGCTGACCGCGGCGAGCTCCGGCCTCTCCGTCGCCCACGCGGTGGAGCTCGCCTTCGCGGTGTCGGCGTCGACGTTCTGCCCGCTCCTGCTCCTGGGCATCTGGTGGCGGGGGCTGACCGGCCCCGGCGCGATCGCCGGGCTGGTGGCCGGCGGCGGCCTGTCGGTCGCGGCGGTCGTCGCAGCGTCGGTCGGCGCGACGGCGACCGGCTTCCTCGGCGACGTGCTGGCCCAGCCGGCGCTGTGCACGGTGCCGGTGGCCTTCGTGGTGATGGTCGGCGTCTCCCTCGCGACCGCACGCCACCGGCCCGAGCACGTCGCGCGCACGCTCGTGCGTCTGCACACGCCGGAGGCCATCCAGGTCGACCGCGGCGGCTTCCGGGCCCGCGGGTCGATGGAGTAGCACCGAGGAGCCGCCGCTCGTCGTGCCAGACCTGCCGCTCGGCGCAGCCGCGCACGGCCCCGGCGCAGGTGACGCGCCGCCTGACGAGCCACGGCGCGCGGTGTCTGTGAGCGGGGTCACAGGATCCCTAGCGTGGACCTGAGTGGCCGGCGATGGTGCCGGCCCGACCTTAGGAGTCGACATGACCGAGACCCCCGTCAACAGGGGCGCGCACCTCGCCGATCCGGGCCCGCTCGGCCTGGCCGGCTTCGCGCTCACCACGTTCCTCCTCAGCTGTGTGAACTCCGGCCTCGTGAAGGACACCGAGGTCGCCGCCGTCCTCGGACTCGCGTTCGCCTACGGCGGTCTCGCCCAGCTCCTCGCGGGCATGTGGGAGTTCGCCAAGGGCAACACCTTCGGTGCCACGGCGTTCTCCTCGTACGGCGCCTTCTGGCTGTCCTTCTGGTGGATGGCCGAACACGGCGAGGACAAGGCCGCCGGCCACGGCGTCGCGCTCTACCTGTTCTGCTGGGGCATCTTCACGGCGTACATGTTCGTGGCCTCGCTCGGCCTCGGGAACCCCGCGCTGATGGTGGTGTTCGCGCTGCTGACCCTGACCTTCCTGCTGCTGGCCTTCGGCGGCTGGAACGACGCCGCGCCCGGCAGCGGCCTGACCGCGGTGGGCGGCTGGTTCGGCCTGGCGACCGCGGTGGCGGCTTGGTACACCTCGCTCGCGGGCGTCGCCGCCTTCACCTTCAAGCGCCCGATCTTCCCCACGGGCGCCAAGTGATCCCGACGGATCTCTGCACGGATCTCTAGGGAGCGCGAGGGGTGGTCCGGGTTACTACTGTGTGACTCGGGCCACCCTTCGCGTTGTCCTGGGGACCGACCTGGAATCGAAACCGACGATTGGGAGTCGACGTGAGTGAAGAAACCCCGACCAGCGAGACGCTGGCCAACCTGCTGAAGGAGAACCGTCGGTTCGAGCCGCCCGCCGAGCTGGCCGCCGACGCGAACGTCAAGGCCGATGCGTACGACGAGGCCGCGAGCGACCGCGAGGCGTTCTGGGCGAAGGCCGCCGACCGGCTCACCTGGGACACCAAGTGGGACAAGGTCCTCGACGACTCGAAGCCCCCGTTCTTCAAGTGGTTCACCGGCGGCAAGCTCAACGCGGCGTACAATTGCGTCGACCGCCACGTCGAGAACGGAAAGGGCGACAAGGTCGCGATCCACTGGGTCGGCGAGCCCGAGGACGACACCCGCGACCTGACCTACGCCGACCTCAAGCGCGAGGTCTCCAAGGCCGCGAACGCGCTGGCCTCGCTCGGCGTCGCGACCGGCGACCGGGTCGCGATCTACATGCCGATGATCCCCGAGGCCGTCATCGCGATGCTGGCCTGCGCCCGCATCGGCGCGCCCCACACCGTCGTCTTCGGCGGGTTCTCCGCCGACTCGCTCGCCTCGCGCCTCGACGACTGCAACGCCAAGGTGGTCGTCACCTCCGACGGCGGCTACCGCCGCGGCTCCCCCGCCGCGCTGAAGCCGGCGGTCGACGAGGCCCTGACCAAGACCGACGTCGTGGAGAAGGTGCTCGTGGTCCGTCGTACGGGCCAGGACGTCGAGTGGAACGACGACAAGGACGTCTGGTGGCACGACGTCGTCGACTCCGCCTCCGAGGACCACACGCCCGAGGCCTTCGACGCCGAGCACCCGCTCTACGTCATGTACACCTCCGGCACGACCGGCAAGCCCAAGGGCATCCTGCACACCACCGGCGGCTACCTCACCCAGGCGTCGTACACGCACTGGTCGGTCTTCGACCTCAAGGACGACGACGTCTACTGGTGCACCGCCGACATCGGCTGGGTCACCGGGCACAGCTACATCGTCTACGGCCCGCTGGCCAACGGCGTGACGCAGGTGCTCTACGAGGGCACGCCCGACAGCCCCGAGCGCGGCCGCTGGTGGAAGATCGTCCAGGAACACAAGGTCTCGATCTTCTACACCGCGCCCACGGCGATCCGGTCGTTCATGAAGCAGGGCCCGGACGTGCCCGGCAGGTTCGACATGTCCTCGCTGCGGATCCTCGGCTCGGTCGGCGAGCCGATCAACCCCGAGGCCTACGTCTGGTACCGCCACGTCATCGGCGGCGACCGCACCCCGGTCGTCGACACCTGGTGGCAGACCGAGACCGGCGCGATGATGATCTCCCCGCTGCCCGGCGTCACCGCCGGCAAGCCGGGCTCGGCGATGAAGGCCCTGCCGGGCATCGACGCCGACGTCGTCGACGACGAGGGCAACTCGGTGCCGAACGGCTCGGGCGGCTACCTCGTGGTCTCCTCGCCGTGGCCCTCGATGCTGCGCACGATCTGGGGCGACGACGACCGGTACGTCGACACCTACTGGTCGCGGTTCAAGGCCAAGGGCTTCTACTTCGCCGGCGACGGCGCCAAGAAGGACACCGACGGCGACATCTGGGTGCTCGGCCGCGTCGACGACGTCATGAACGTGTCGGGCCACCGCCTGTCGACCACCGAGATCGAGTCCGCGCTGGTGTCCCACCCGTGCGTCGCCGAGGCGGCCGTCGTGGGCGCGACCGACGCCGACACCGGCCAGGCCGTCGTCGCCTACGTGATCCTGCGCGAGGGCGTCGACCAGGGCGAGCACATCGAGAAGGACCTCTCCGACCACGTGCGCAAGGAGATCGGCCCGATCGCCAAGCCCCGCTCGATCATGATCGTCCCCGAGCTGCCGAAGACGCGGTCGGGCAAGATCATGCGCCGCCTGCTGCGCGACGTCGCCGAGAAGCGCGACATCGGCGACACCACCACCCTCGCCGACTCCTCCATCATGGAGCTGATCTCGGCAGGACAGGCGACGTCCACGGAGGACTGAGCACTGCTGTTGCGCTGCAGGGAGGCGGTGGCCCATCTGGGGGGTCACCGCCTCTCTGTCGTTCAACGGACCGCCGCCTACGGTCTGGGACGACAGCATGGCATCAACAGTGATGCTATGCTGTCAACGTGCGTACGACGGTGACTCTCGACCCCGACACCGAGCAGATCGTCCGCGACCGGATGGCAGCCAAGGGTGTCTCCTTCAAGCGTGCGCTCAATGACGCCATCCGGGACGGGGCGCCGATGAGGGCAGACGTCGGATACTCCATGACGACCTACGACATGGGCGTCCCGTTGATGGACCTCACGAAGGCGAACCAGATCACAGGCGAGCTCGAGGACGAGGAGCTGGTCAGGAAGATGCGCGAGGGTCGATGAGGCTGGTCGACACCAATGTCATGCTCGCTGCGGTCAATCGCTCGAGCCCGCAGCATGGTGATGCGAGGCCATGGCTCGAGCGAGCGCTCGGCGGAGGGGCACCGGTCGGCTTCGCGTGGCTCGCCCTGGTGGGATTCGTACGCATATCGACACGACCGGACATCCTGAACCCGCCGCTCACCGTCGACCAGGCGACCGGAATCCTCGACGAGTGGCTCGCCAAGAGGTCGGCGCGCATCCTGCAGCCCGGTGAGCGTCACGCGGCGCTCTTCAGTCAGCTGCTCGCACAGGCGGGGACTGCCGGCAACCTCACCAACGACGCCCACCTGGCCGCCCTCGCGATCGAGCACCGGGCCACCGTGGTCACCTTCGACACCGACTTCGACCGGTTCCCCGGCGTACGCACCGAGCGGCCGGCCTGAATCTCGATTGTCCCGGCCCCACGGCGGCTGGTCGGATGACCCGGTGACCGCACTGGCTCTCCCCACCCTCGATCTGTACGACGCCTGGGCCGACTGCGTCGCCGACTTCGGTGACGAGCCCATCCCGGGGTCGGGGATCTGGCAGCTGACCGACGGCGTGCTCGAGCCGACCCGGGCGAGCTGTGCGGCCATGGTGGAGATCGCCCGCCGGGAGTCCGACGTACGACGCGAGCTGCCGGTCGAACGTGTCCACTGCGACCAGTACTGGCTGGTCGACGCCTCCGACCCCGTCGAGGTGGTGGGCTTCATCGCGCTGCGCCACCGCCTCACCGACCACCTGCTCGAGGTGGGCGGCCACATCGGCTACTCGGTCCGGCCCGCGCGACGGCGTGAGGGCCATGCGGGACGAGCACTCGGGCTGGTCCTGGGTCGGGCCGCGGCGATCGGGCTCACGCGGGTGCTGATCACCTGCGACGTCGACAACGCCGCGTCGTACCGGACGATCGAGTCGCACGGCGGGGTGCTCGAGGACGTCCGGGGCGGCAAGCGCCGCTACTGGATCGGGCTGGAGTGAGCGCCGGTCCACCTGTCACAGCCGTCACCAGCCCGGAGGTGCAGGAATCCCCGGTGAGCCGGGGGTTCCTACGCCCGGCCCCGCGGCTGCTGCTGCGTGATGCAGTGGATGCCGCCGCCGCGGTCGAACAGCGGGCGGGCGTCGACGGTGACGACCTCGCGACCGGGGTAGGCCTCGCGGAGCACGGCGAGCGCCTCGGCGTCGTGGGGGTCCTCGAAGGAGCAGGCGACCACACCGTCGTTGACGACGAGGTGGTTGACGTAGGACCAGTCGGTCCAGCCGTCGGCGTCGCGCAGGGTCGCCGGCGCGGGAAGCGGGACGACCTCGAACCGCTCGGCGAGCAGCTCCCGCAGGGCCGCCGAGACGGCGTGGTCGGGGTGGCTCGGGTCCCGCTGGTCGTGCAGCAGGACGCGGCCGGGCGCGGTGAAGGTGGCGACGATGTCGACGTGGCCGCGGGTGCCGTACTGCTCGTAGTCGCGGGTCAGGCCGCGGGGCAGCCACACGACGTCGGTGGCGCCGATGGTGCGGGCGAGCTCGTCCTCGACCTGCTGCTTGGTCCACGTCTCGTTGCGGCCGGCGCCCAGCTGGACGGTCTCGGTCACGAGCACCCTGCCCTCGCCGTCGACGTGGATTCCGCCGCCCTCGTTGACCATCGGCGAGCCGATCCGCTCCACACCGGCCCGCTCGCACACCAGCGAGCCCACCAGCGAGTCCTTGTCCCAGGCCGCCCAGTCGCACTGCCCCCAGCCGTTGAACACCCAGTCGACGCCGGCGACCGAGCCGTCGTCGAGGTGCACGAACGTCGGGCCCATGTCACGCATCCACGCGTCGTTCAGCGGCGCCTCGACCAGCTCCACGCCCGACGAGAGCACCCGACGGGCGGCGGCGACCTCGGACGGGTCGACGACCACCGTGACCGGCTCGAAGCCGAGCACGGCGTTGGCGACGGCCGCCCACGTCGTACGGGCCTCGTCGGCCTCGGCCGCGGTCTCGCCGAGGGAGTAGCCGGGCGCCGGGAACGCCATCCAGACGCGGTCCTGCGGCTCCCACTCCGCCGGCATCAGCGGCATCAGACGCCGCCCTCGGAGCCGCTCACAGAGCCACCCAGCGGATGATCGACGTCGACCGGCGCGACCAGCGACGCGTAGGTGTCGGGCCGCCGCGTGCGCAGGAACGGGAACGGCGTCAGCCAGTCGCGGCGCTGCGAGAGGTCGAGGTCGGCGACGAGGACCGCCTCCTCGTCCCTGGGAGCCGAGACCAGCACGCGGCCGTAGGGGTCGGAGACGAAGCTGGAGCCGTAGAAGGTCAGCGCGCCCTCGTCGCCGACGCGGTTGGGCACGACCATGAAGGTGCCCGCGGTGATGCCGTTGCCGACGATCACCTGCCGCCAGAGCGGGGCGGTGTCGAAGTCGGGGTGGTCGGGCTCGGAGCCGATCGCGGTCGGGTAGACGATCACCTCGGCGCCGCCGAGCGAGTAGGCGCGCGCGACCTCGGGGAACCACTCGTCCCAGCAGGTCGGCAGGCCGATCCGCAGCCCGTCGAGGCCCGGCACGGTGTGGACCGGGTACGCCGTCTCGGCGGGGCCGGGTCGGAAGTAGGTGTCCTCGTAGTAGCCGGCGGTGATCGGGATGTGCAGCTTGTTCGTCTCGCCCACGACCGATCCGTCGGGCGCGACCAGGATCGCGGTGTTCAGGCCGCGCCCGTCCTCCGCGTCGGTGTCGTCGGGCCGTCGGTAGACCGAGATGTGCACGTGCACGCCGAACTCCGCGGCCGCCTCCGCCGCCAGCGAGTACGACGGCCCGTCGGCCAGCGACTCCGCCGAGTCGCCCGGGCGGCCGGTGGCGCGCCGGTCGGCCGGGTAGCGCAGCAGCGTGATCTCGGGCAGGAAGACCACCCGCGCGCCGGCGTCCGCGGCCTGCCCGATCGCGTCGTGGAGCACCCGCCGCATCTCCTCGGCGTCGGGCCGCCAGCGGTGCTGGACGAGGCCGACCCTGACCGTCGGCCGGTCCGGCGGGTCCACGCGCGCGGGGGAGGGCTGGGGGCCGTCGGCGGTGATCAGCTGCACAGGCCCAGTCTCGTACGCCGATGGCGGGCCGGACAACGCCCCCGCCCGCGCGGAGAGGCCGCGATCGGCGGGTGACGATAGGCTCTCGCCTTGGTGCGCCGGGAAGTCTGGTCGGCAAGGTCCTTGCTGTCGGTCCAACCAGGAGCCCCATGAGCGACGCCATCGATTTCGGCCGGCTGATGCTGGTCGTCGCCGTCGTCGGGCTCGGCGCGGTGCTGGCCACCCGCGTCGCCACCCGCCTCCGGGTCCCCGCGCCGCTGCTGGTCCTGGCGGCCTCGTCGGTCGCGCTGGCGGTCGTGCCGTCGCTGCACACCCCGTCCGAGGCGCTGGTCGAGCGGCTGGTGACCGTCGCCTTGATGCTCATCCTCTTCGACGGCGGGATGGGGATCGGCTGGCGCCGCTTCCGCGCGGCGGCGGTCCCGATCGGGGTCGTCGGGGTACTCGGCACGTTCGCGACCGCGGCGGGGGTCGCTGCGGTCGTCCACTACGGCGTCGGGGTCGGCTGGTTCCCCTCGCTGCTGATGGCGACCGCGGTGGCGCCGACCGATCCCGCCGTCGTCTTCTCCGTGCTCGGGCGCCGCGAGATCTCGGGCCGCAGCGGCACGATCCTGGAGGGCGAGTCGGGGGCCAACGACCCCGTCGGCATCGCCTTGATGGCCAGCCTGCTCGCCGCCGGCACGATCTCGCTCCACGTGGCCGGCGCCGTCGTCGGCCAGTTCGCCCTCCAGATGTCGGTCGGCCTCGCCGTCGGCCTGGCCGGGGGCTGGGTCCTGCGATGGTCGATGCGGCACCTCCCGCTGCCCGGCGAGGGCATGTACCCGCTCCGCACCCTGGCCGCCGTCTTCGCCCTGTACGGCGTCGCCGCCGTGGGCCACGGCTCCGGCTTCCTCGCCGTCTTCGTGGCCGGCATCATGGTCGGCGACGCGCGGGCGCCGTACAAGCGCGAGGTGGAGCACTTCCACGCCGGGCTCGCGAGCCTCGCCGAGGTCGTCGTCTTCGTGATGCTGGGACTGACCGTCAAGATCGGCGACCTCGTCCGGCCCGACGTCTGGGTGCCGGGCCTGGTGGTGGGGGCGGTGCTGGCCTTCGTCGTACGTCCCCTGCTCGTCGGGCCGATGCTGACCGGGTCGGGCCTGAGCCGTCGCGAGAAGCACTTCGTCGTCTTCGCCGGACTCAAGGGCGCCGTGCCGATCCTGCTCGGCGACCTCCTGCTGGTCTCGGGGGTGCCGGACGCCGAGCGGCTCTACGGGATCGTGGTCGTCGTGGTGCTGTTCTCGGTGCTGGTGCAGGCGAGCATGGTGCCGTTCCTGGCAGCGTGGCTGCGGATCCCCATGCGCGAGGTGGAGCCCGAGCCGTGGAGCCTGGGCGTACGGCTGCGCGACGAGCCCCACGGCGTGGTGCGGGTGACCGTCGGGGCGGGAGCGCCTGCCGACGGGCACACGGTCGCCGAGCTCGACGACCTGCCCGCGGGATCGTGGGTCAGCTTGGTCGTACGCTCCGGTCAGCTCGTGCCGGTCGGCGGGGACACCTCCCTGCAGGCAGGCGACGAGGCCCTCGTCCTCAGCGATCCGGAGGACGCCGAGCTGCTGCGCAAGGTGTTCGAGCGGCCAGCGGCCGAGTAGCCACGCCCCGCGCCATCGCTGCGAGGCGAGAGCGGCGCCGGTCGCATCTTCGCTAAGGTCGGTGCGACAGCACTCGCGACCGAGGGACGACGCATGGCCACCGAACCGCTCCAGGACGAGCCCACCATCGGGCGTCTGATCAAGGACGCGCAGACCGACCTCTCCACCCTGATCCACAAGGAGATCGAGCTCGCGAAGTCCGAGCTCAAGGTCAGCGTCACCGCCGGCGGCATCGGCGCCGGCCTGATCGCAGCAGCGCTGTTCCTGCTGGTCCTGGCGGTCATCATGCTGTCGGTCTCGATCGCCTACTTCATCAACTGGAACGGCCACGGCCTCGCCCTGCACTGGGCGTTCCTGATCGTCTTCGGCTTCTACGTGCTGCTCGCCGTGCTGCTGGTCTTGGTGGCGATCCGTAAGTTCAAGAAGGTGAAGGCGCCGGAGCGAGCGATCGCGAACGGCAAGGAGATCCCGAAGGCGCTCAAGGGCAAGGCCTGACGCACGACGGCAGAAGCAGGACGGGGGTGGACGCGGGTGGCACGACAGCCTGTGGTCGCCCAGCGGGCCGAGCACCTGCTCGGCGCGGCCGTCGTCGCGACGGCTCCTGTCGCCGGCGGTGACATCTCCACCGCCGTCAAGCTGCGTCTCTCCAGCGGCCGCTCCGCGCTGCTCAAGACGCTGACCCCCGCACCGCCGCACTTCTTCGAGCGTGAGGCCGAGGGGCTGCGCTGGCTGGCGGAGGCCGCCGAGGGCGTCGCCACGCCCGAGGTCCTCGCCGTCGCGGACGACTGCCTGATCATCGACTGGGTCGAGACGGGACGTCCGGGCACCGAGGCCGCCGGCCGCTTCGGCCGCGCGCTCGCCCGCACCCACGCCGTCGGCGCCGACTCCTTCGGGGCCGCCGCCGACGGCTACATCGGCCGCCTCCCGCTCACCAACCGCCCGCTGCCGACGTGGGCGGAGTTCTGGGCCGAGCGGCGGATCGCGCCGTACCTCAAGGTCGCCCGCGACAAGGGCCTGATCTCGCCCGAGGACGCCGACGCCGTCGACCGCGCGGTCGCCCGCACCGCCGCGGTGGTGCCCGAGGAATCGCCCGCCCGCCTGCACGGCGACCTCTGGAACGGCAACGTGCTCTGGACCAACGACGAGCGCGTCGTGGTCATCGACCCGGCGGCGTACGCCGGACACCGCGAGGTCGACCTCGCCATGCTGGCCCTCTTCGGGCTCCCGCAGCTGCCCCATGTGCTGGCGGCGTACCAAGAGGTCGCCCCGCTCGCCGACGGCTGGGAGGACCGCGTCGCCTTCCACCAGCTCTTCCCGCTGCTCGTCCACGCCTGCCTGTTCGGTGGACAGTACGGCGCACGTGCGGCTCGGCTGGCCGCCCGCTACCTCTGACGGCACCGGTATTTCACTGGGTTCCCAGTGAAATACCGACTCTTGTGGGGAAATTTCCCTCCATAGCCCGGTAATTCACTGGGAACCCAGTGAATTACCGGGCGACGCTCTCAGCGCGCACTCAGCACCATCGGCCAGAATGGGACCGTGCCGTCCACATCTCCCGCCGCCCGGATCCTCGTCGTCGACGACGACCGGGCCGTGCGCGAGTCGCTGCGCCGGTCCCTGGAGTTCAACGGGTACGACGTCCACCTGGCCGGCGACGGGGCGGAGGCGCTGGCGGGGATCGGCAGCATCGCGCCGGACGTCGTGGTGATGGACGTGATGATGCCGCGGCTGGACGGCCTGGACACGACCCGTGCGCTGCGGGCGGCCGGCAACGACGTACCGATCCTCGTGCTGACCGCGCGCGACGCCATCGGCGAGCGGGTGGAGGGCCTGGACGCGGGGGCCGACGACTACCTGACCAAGCCGTTCGCGCTGCAGGAGCTGCTCGCGCGGCTGCGGGCGCTGCTGCGCCGGGCGACCCCGGTCCCGGGCGAGGACGACGAGGAGGAGGTCCTCTCCTTCTCCGACCTGACCATGAACGTCACGACCCGTGAGGTCACCCGCAGAGACCGGCCGATCGAGCTGACCCGCACCGAGTTCACCCTGCTCGAGATGTTCCTGCGGCGGCCTCGGCGGGTGCTCGACCGCAGCTTCATCCTCGAGGAGGTCTGGGGCTACGACTTCCCCACCACCGCCAACTCCCTGGAGGTGTACGTCGGCTACCTGCGCCGCAAGACCGAGGCCGAGGGCGAGTCGCGGCTGATCCACACCGTGCGCGGGATCGGCTACGTCCTGAAGTCGTCTGAGTAGCCGATGGGCACCCCCTGGCCCATGGCGCTCGGCCACGGCTCGGACGGGCGGTGGCACTACCGCCGGTCGCTCGCCAGCCGCGTCATCGTGCTCACCACGATGGCGGTCGGCCTCGCCGTCGCGCTGGTGGCGGCCGGCGCCTACCTGACCGCCCGGGTCCAGATGCAGAACGACCTGGACCGCTCGCTCATCCAGCGCGCCCAGTACGCCGCCAACCTCGACCAGCTCCTCGGCACGCAGTCGGGCCTGTCCCCGTGGCAGGTCGGCGCGGCCGACGTACGGA
Source organism: Nocardioidaceae bacterium (assembly GCA_009780515.1). Lineage (GTDB taxonomy): Bacteria > Actinomycetota > Actinomycetes > Propionibacteriales > Nocardioidaceae > Nocardioides. The sequence continues at coordinate 17,118 of WQZX01000011.1, forward strand.
TCGCGTTCCTGCTGTCCGACGGCAGCGAGATCGTGGTCGACAACGGGCCGACCATCCCGATCGGCGGCGCCGACCTCGCGGTCGCCCAGGGCAAGCGCCGCCAGGCGCTGAGCACGGTGCTGATCGCCGACCAGCGCTACCGCATGGTGACGGTGCCCACGAGCGAGCGCGACGGCATGGCGGTGATCCTGGCCGAGCCGCTGGCGACCCAGGACCACGTCCTGTCGCGGCTGGGCTGGGTGAGCCTCGCCTTCGGCCTCGTGGGGGTGCTCGGCGCGGCGTTCGCGGGATGGCTGGTCGCGACCAACGGCCTGAGACCGGTGCGCCGGCTCACCTCCGCCGTCGAGCGTGTCGCCCGCACCGAGGACTTCACCCCGCTGCAGGTGGAGGGCGACGACGAGGTCGCGCGGCTGTCGACCGCGTTCAACCACATGCTCACCGCGCTCGACGCGTCGCGGGTGCGACAACGCCAGCTCGTGGCCGATGCCGGTCACGAGCTCCGCACACCGCTGACCGCTCTGCGCACGAACATCGACCTGCTCACGATGGTCGCCGCCGACCCCTCCGCCCTGCCGGTCGATGCGCGCGACGAGCTGCTCGACGACGTACGCGCCCAGATCGAGGAGCTCACGACCCTCATCGGGGACCTCACCGAGCTGGCCCGCGAGGAGCCCGTGCAGGCGCAGGTCGAGCCGCTCGACCTCGCCGACGTGATCGACCACGCCGTCCAGCGAGTACGCCGACGCGCGCCCAGCCTGACCTTCGAGCTGTTCACCCGGACGTGGTGGGTCGAGGGCGAGGCGGCAGAGTTGGAGCGCGCAGTGACCAATCTTCTCGACAACGCCGCGAAGTGGAGCCCCGAAGGAGGCAAGGTGACCGTCCGACTCAGCGATGGTGTTCTCACCGTCGACGACCAAGGTCCTGGGATCGCCGAGGAGGACCGTGGCCGGGTGTTCGACCGGTTCTGGCGCTCGGCCGACGCCCGCACGATGCCCGGCTCGGGCCTCGGGCTTTCGATCGTCCGCCAGGTCGCCGAGCGGCACGGCGGATCGGTGATGGCGACCGCCAACTCGACCGGCGGCGCCCGCCTGGTCCTCCGCCTCCCCGGACGGGAGCTCGTCGATGCGTGACCTCCCCCCCTCTCCCCGACACCTACGACGCTGGGCGGCGGCCGCTGCCGTCGTACCTCTCGGTCTGACGCTGGCCGCCTGCGGTGGCGGCAGCACGGACGCGAGCTCGGCGATGCCGTCGGACAAGCCGGCGCTGTGGAACCCCTGCGACGCGCTCAGCCCGGCGCTGATCGAGCAGGAGCTCGGCCCGCGCACCCGCGAGCTCGACGGCACCCCGACCGCCCCCGACTGCCGCTTCGTCCCGCTGGACAAGAAGGCGGGCGACCCGGTCGTGAGCGCCAACTACCAGCTCACGCCCGGCAACCTGGGGCAGTACTGGAAGGCGATGGGTCAGCAGAAGACCGCCGACGTCACCCGGCCGAAGATCGCGCTGGCCGACGACGCGCGGGTGGTGACCTCGGTCAAGGGCCACCAGCTCGCCGTCACCGGCTTCGTGCAGAACGGCGACCTCTACCAGGTCATCAACATCGTCGACCCCGCGCCGTACGACAAGGCGCGCACCGAGAAGGGCATCGAGGCGCTGCTGACCGCACTGTCCAAGCACGCCGACGAGACGAACGCCGGAGCCTCCGCGAGCGCCAGCCCGAGCTAGGCCAGGGCGGCGAGCACGCGCTCGGCCTTCCAGCGGGTCTCGGCGTACTCCTCGGCGGCGTCGCTGGCGACGGTGATGCCACCGCCGGTGCCCAGGGTGTAGCGCCCCGTTCCGGCGGTGGTCAGGCTCCGGATGACCACACCGAGGTCGGCGCTGCCGTCGGCGGCGATCCAGCCGAACGCGCCGGCGTACGTGCCGCGCGGGGTGGACTCGACCTCGCCGATGATCCGCATGGTGCGCAGCTTGGGCGCGCCGGTCATCGAGCCGGCCGGGAAGAGCGCGCGCAAAGCCCGGACGGTGGACACGTCCGGGCGGAGCCGGCCGGTGATCGTGGAGACGAGCTGGTGCACCGCGGCGTAGGACTCGACGGCCATCAGCTCGGGCACCTCCACGCTGCCGACCTCGCAGACCCGGGCGAGGTCGTTGCGGAGGAGGTCCACGATCATCAGGTTCTCGGCGCGGTACTTCGCGCCGGTCGCGAGCGCCTCGGCGGCCTCCCGGTCCGCCGCCTCCGTCTCCCCGCGCGGCGTGGTGCCCTTGATCGGCCGGGTCCCGATGGTGCCGTCGGTGTCGATGCGGGCGAAGCGCTCCGGGCTCGAGCTCAGCAGCCACCCCTCCGCGCCCGGCAGGTCGTGCTGCACGAACCCGGCGTACGGCGCGGGGTTGGTCCCGCGCAGCCGCAGGTACGCCGTCACCGGGTCGACATCGCTCGCCACCGCGATGCGGTGGGTCAGGTTGACCTCGTAGGAGTCGCCGGCGCGGAGGTGCTCCTGGACCCGGTCGAAGGCGGCGACGTAGCGGTCCGGGACCGGGGTCGTGTGCCTGAGACCCCTCCATGGCGGGGCCTCAGGCACACGACCCCCGATCCGCCGGGCGCCCGACGGTCGCATCCACACCGCATCGGGAAGGTCCGCATCGGGCAGCGCGGGGAGGTCGGGCCGGGCGGCGTAGCCGAACCAGCCGAACCACTCCGCGCCGGTGGAGCCGGCATCCAGCTCCTCCCCCAGCACGACGAACGGGTCGTCGCCGACCACGACCGAGCGCCCGCCCGCGTGGCGGGTGACCTCACGACGGACGGCACAGTAGGACAGCGAGACGTCGTCGTCGGTCAGCCAGACCAGCCGGTCGCCGATCCAGGCGCAGCGGCGGTGGGCGCGAGCGACCTCCCGCAGCCCGGTCACCGCGCACCCGCCAGGAAGCTCCGGATCATCGCGGCGCCGTGCTCGCTGAGGATCGACTCAGGGTGGAACTGCACGCCCTCGATCGGCAGCTCGCGGTGCCGCGCGCCCATCACCACCCCGTCCGCCGACCACGCCGTCGCGACGAGCTCGTCGGGCAGCGCGACCGTAGCGAGCGAGTGGTATCGCACGCACGCGAGCCCCTGCGGGAGACCGGTGAAGACGCCGGCACCGTCGTGCCGCACCGCCCCCACCGCGCCGTGAGCGGGCTCGACCCGGCCGACCACCCCGCCGTACGACGTCACCACGCCCTGCATCCCCAGGCAGACCCCGAGCACGGGCAGACCGAGCGCGAGCATCGACCAGTCGTACTCCTCGGGATGGCCGGGCCCGGGCGACAGCACCACGTGCGAGAAGCGCGCGAGGTCGGTGGCCGCCACCTCGTCGCTCTCCACCACGACGGGCAGCACCCCGGTGACGCCGGCGATCAGGTGGACCAGGTTCCACGTGTAGGAGTCGTGGTGGTCCACCACCACGACGTCAGGCGGGCGCACCGTCCGGCGGTCCGTCCAGCAGCACGCCGCGGACCAGGTCGTGCACCAGGTCGAAGCCGTGCTCGGTCAGGATCGACTCGGCGTGGAACTGCACGCCGCGGTAGTGCGGGCCGGTGATCGCGTTGACGTCGCCGGTCTCGGGATCGGCGTCGACGCCCACCCCGTCGGGCAGCCCGGCCTCTCGGGTGGTCGGGACCCGGCCGACGAACGTGTTGTAGAACCCCACCCGCTCGATCCGGTCGCCGAGCCCGACCTCGGCCTGGGTGCCCTGGAAGACGATGTCCTTGTAGGCCAGCGGGATGCCGAGCGAGTGGCACAGCGCCTGGTGGCCGAGGCAGACGGCCAGGAACGGCCGCTCCTCGGCGAGCAGGTCCTTCACGGCCGCCCGGAGGTTCGCCATCTTCGGGTCGGCGTCGTCGCGCGGGTCGCCCGGGCCCGGCCCGACGATCACCAGGTCGGCCCCCTCGAAGGCCCCGGGCGCGTAGTCCGCGTGCCGTACGACGGAGGACGTGATGCCCATGCGCATCAGCATGTGCCGCAGCATGTTCACGAAGTCGTCCTCGCCGTCGAGGATCACCGCCGTCCGGCCGATCAGCCGCGGGTCGACCGGCGATCCCGCCTGGTCGGCCAGCCAGAAGCGGGACAGCCGCCGGTTGCGGGCGTTGAGGTCGATCAGGACGTCCTCGTCGGCGACCAGCGTGGCCACGTCGACGTCGGGCACCGGCGCCCGGTCGACCAGGCCGAAGGCCGACAGGATGCCGCCGGCCTTGGCGTGGGTCTCCCGGACCTCGTAGTCGGGGTCGGAGTCGCGCACCAGCGTGGCACCGGCGGTGACCTTGAGCGAGCCGTCCATCCCCACGTCGGCGGTGCGGATGATGATCGGGCTGTCCAGCACGGCAGCGCCGTCCGGGTCGCGGCCGAGGAGCGCCAGCGCCGAGGCGTAGTAGCCACGGCCCTCGGGCTCGTACTGCCCGATCAGTCGGCAGGCGTTCTCCACCGGCGACCCGGTGACCGTGGCGGCGTACATCGTGTCGCGGAGGACCTCGCGGACGTCCTTGGCGGTACGGCCGGCGAGGAGGTACTCGGTGTGGATCAGGTGCGTCATCGGCTTGAGGAACGGCCCGAGCACCTGGCCGCCCTCGGTGCAGATGTCGCACATCATCTTGAGCTCCTCGTCGACGACCATGAAGAGCTCGTAGATCTCCTTCTCGTCGCGCAGGAAGTCGCGCATCCGCGCCTCGATGCCGCGCGTCTCGCCCGCCGGCGGGCGGAGGTGGAAGGTGCCGGAGATCGGGTTCATCCGGACGTCCCCGCCGTGCACCGACACGTGCCGCTCGGGGCTGGCGCCGATCAGGAACCGGTCGCCGGTGAAGAAGACGTAGGTCCAGTACGCGCCGTGCTCGCGGTCGAGCAGCCGCCGGAAGACGGTCAGCGCCCGCTCGGCGCTCCAGTCGGCGACCTTGGCGCGGTAGTTGCGCCCGATGACCAGGTTGGCGCCCTCGCCCTGGCCGATCTCCTCGTCGATGATGTCGCGCACGATCTCGGCGTACGACGCGTCGTCGGTCTCGAAGCCGCCGCGGTCGTCGAACTCGATCCCGGTGTCCTCGATCGCCGCGATCACGTCGCCGACGGAGAACTCGTGCTCCTCCTCGACGTCGACCACCACCAGCGGGGTGCCGTCGTCGTGGGCCTCGAAGCCGCGCTCGCGGACCTGGCGGTACGGCACCGCGACCAGCCGGTCGCAGGTGCGCCCGGGCTCGGGAACGCCGTCCTCGAGCGGGACGTCCATGATCGACTCGACGACCGTGCGCCGGCCGCCGATGACGCCGACGGTGTCCTTGTCGCCGGCCCGGGTCGAGCGCCGGATGATCGCCCACGCCTCGTGCCCCTGGATCGCGGCGATGGCGTCCCGGGCGGTGAGGCTGGTCGCGGTCATGGGCGCAGCCTATTCGGGCGTGCGCACCGACCGGACCGGTGATCCGCCAGCCGGGCCGGGCCCGGCGTACCACGGCGGCGGAGGCGGCGGAGGCGGCGGAGGCGGTGGAGGCGGTGGAGGCGGTGGAGGCGGTGGAGGCGGTGGCAGCGTCGACGAGGTCGGTCGGCGGCGGAGCCGGGGCGCGTCGGGTGCGGCGAGCGCGAGGCGTTCGGCGCGCGGCACGAGGAACCAGAGGCCGGCCATCACCAGCGCCAGCAGGGCGACCTGGCCCCAGACGAGCAGCACGACCAGGCCGGACAGGTGCCCGAACTGGGCGGCGCTCTCGAACAGGTCGTAGACGGAGTGGGCGACGACCAGCGGCAGCACCCGGCGGTACGTCGCGAACAGCCACCAGACGCCGGCCATCCAGATCAGCAGCCCGACGACCGCCCAGCCGTAGTAGAGGTGGAACAGCAGCCGCATGCCGATGCAGAGCGCGAACACCCACGACCACCGCTGACCGGCCCGCCGCAGCAGCACGATCGGGATGGCGAGCAGCATCAGCTCCTCGGTCGGCCCCGCCAGCAGCGAGGAGACCGTCTGGGCGACGACGTACGCCGGCGTCGTGCGCGACGGGGACGGGTAGCTCGCCGAGTGGATCAGCTCGCCGACCGCGAAGCCGAGCAGCGTCAGCGCCAGGAACAGCACGAACATGCGGACCTCGTTGTAGGCACCGGCGCCCGTAGGGGGTCGCGAGATGCCGATGTGCTCCCGGACGCCACCGGTGCCGGTGAGCACCAGCAGACCGGCCAGGACGACGGCGACCGCCACCCCCACCATCGTGATCGTGCCGCCGACGTAGTCCTCCGCGGGCGCGACCGGGGACGCCACCCCGGGGTCGACGAGGTAGGTGATCGCGGCGTAGATGCCCGAGCCCCAGAAGCAGAGGTACAGCACCACGATCACGAGATAGGTCTGCGCCACCGACAGTCGTCGCACCGCCGCATTCTGCCCGGTCGCAGCCGGGCCCACGCGTGAAGCGCGGAAGCCGCCGAATCGTGATCCGGGCGCCCGCCGCGTACCGTGGACGCCCATGTTTGGTTCTCGGCCGACAGAAGCCCACCGTCCCCGGCGCGCACGCGCGCTGCGAGCAGGCCTGGTCGGAGTGCTCGCGGGCCTCCTCGTCGTCCTCGTGGCCAGTCCACCAGGCACCGCCGCGGTCCCCGGACCGATCCACGCCGGCAACACCTACGGCTGGTACTACAAGAACAACGTGGAGCGGCACGAGTTCCACGGCCGGCTGCCGGCGTACTGGCACCGGCACGGCGCGGGCGACGTCCGCGACCAGCACGGCATGATCACGCTGGAGACCCACAAGGGCAGCCTGCAGGCGACCCTGACCGGCCACTCCCACACGACCGGCCGCTGGGAGGTCCGTCTCCGCTCGCGCGCCTACCAGCGCCAGTACGCCGACTACAGCGTCGTCACCGAGCTGGTGCCCGCCAAGGGCCCGCAGCACTGCGGCGCGCAGGACGTCGGCCTGGAGAGCTACCGGACCGGCCACAAGCTGGCGCGGATGTACGACCACACCCTGACCAGCAACAACTTCCACGCGAGCAAGGGCATGCGGCTGCACAACGACCAGTGGCACACGTTCGCGGTCGAGGTCACGCACACCCACATCTCGTGGTTCGTCGACGCCCACGTCGTGCGGACCGAGCGGCGTCCCGCCGCGCTCGCCGGCGTCCCGATGAAGTTCCGCTTCGCGCTCGAGGGCACGCCCGGCAAGCGGATGAACCAGACCCGGCTGCAGGCCGACTGGATGCGCTACTGGACCTACAACCGGCCCAGCACCAAGTCGATCAAGGCGCCCGAGATGCACAAGGGCACCTACCGCAAGGCCTGCTGAGCCTCAGCCTCCACCGAGCACGAAGCGGCCCGCCTGTCGTCGACAGGCGGGCCGCTTCGCGTCGTACGACGGTCGGGTCGATCAGGCCGGCACGGCGAGCGTGCGGCTGATGATCTCCTTCATGATCTCGCTGGTGCCGGCGTAGATCTGGGAGACGCGGAGGTCGGCCCAGGCGCGGGCGATCGGGTACTCGTTCATGTAGCCGTAGCCGCCGTGCAGCTGCAGGCACTTGTCGGCGACCTTCTGGGCCCGCTCGGAGCACCAGAGCTTGGCCATGGCCACGGTCGGGATGTCCAGCTGCTTCTCGAGGTGCAGGCCGATGCACTCGTCGACGAAGGAGCGCGCCACGCGCGCCTCGGTGGCGACCTCGGCCATCTTGAACTTGGTGTTCTGGAAGCCCCAGATCGGCCGGCCGAACGCCTCGCGGTCGTGCACGTAGCGCAGCGTCTCCTCGAGGCAGAACTCCATCGCGGCGACGTTGGACTCGGCGACGATCAGGCGCTCCTGGGGCAGCTGCTCCATCAGCTGGATGAAGCCCTGGCCCTCCTCCTTGCCGAGCAGGTTGGTGACAGGGACGCGGACGTCCTCGTAGATCAGCTCGGAGGTGTCCTGGCCCTTCATGCCGATCTTGTCCAGCACCTTGCCGCGGGAGAAGCCGGGGGTGTCGGTCGGGACGATGATCAGCGAGATCCCGGCCGCCTTCTCCTCCGGGTTGGTCTTGGCGACGGTGATGACCACGTCGGCCTGCGACCCGTTGGTGATGAAGATCTTCGAGCCGTTGACGACGTACTCGTCGCCCTCGCGGATCGCCTTCGTCTTCACCGCCTGGAGGTCCGAGCCGGTGCCGGGCTCGGTCATCGCGATCGCGCCGACGGCCTCCCCGCTGGCCAGCTTGGGCAGCCACTCGTGCTTCTGATCCTCGCTGCCGTAGTTGAGGATGTAGTGGGCGACGATGCCGTTGTGCAGCGAGACGCCCCACGAGCTGTCGCCGACGCGGGCCTGCTCCTCGATGAGGATCGCCTCGTGCGCGAAGGTGCCGCCGCCACCGCCGTACTCCTCGGGGATGGAGAGGCAGAGCAGCCCCACCCCGCCGGCCTTGTTCCAGAGGTCGCGGTCGACGTGCTTGTTCTCGATGTACTTGTCGACGTTCGGCTTGATCTCCTTCTCGCAGAAGGTGCGGGCGAGGGAGCGGAAGTCGTCGAGGGACTCCGAGGAGTCCATCCAGGGCGAGCGGCGAGCGGGCACGGTGTAGGCCTTTCGGGAAGCGTCAGACGAGTGATACAGCCTGTATCAGCAGCGTCGATTGAACCACCGCGAGGTCACTGATACAAGGTGTATCAAAACGGCGGTAGGGTGCCCAGCGTGATCGATGCGGACGAGCGGCGGCAGGCGCTGATCGCGGCCGCCGTCGCCGCGGTCGACGAGGACGGCGCCGAGGTGGGGATGGGCCAGATCGCCGAGCGCGCCGGCATCCCGCGGCCCAACGTCTACCGGCACTTCGCGTCCAAGGAGCGCCTCGACGCCGAGGTGGCGGCGTACGCCAGCGCCGAGCTGATCGGACGGATCCGCCCCGCCCTCGCCGGCGGCGGCAGGCCGCTGGAGGTCATCCGAGGTGCGGTCGCGCCGAGCTTCGAGTACGCCGCCGAGCACCCCCACCTCTACCGCTTCCTGGCCGCCCAGCGGCAGACCCGCGCGCTGCACCGCGCCCGCACCGGACGCCCGCAGATGCTCGGCGAGGTCGTCGCCACGATCAGCGCCTACGTCCCCCACGTCACCGGGGTGGTCGAACCGCCCGAGGGCGTCCTCGCCGGCCTGATGGGGATGATCGACGCCAGCGTGCTGTGGTGGCTGGACCACCACGACGAGTCCGAGGCCGACGCCGTCGACCGCGTCGCGCGCCAGATCCACCTGGTGCTGTCCGACCAGCTGCGCCAGCTCGGCCTCGACATACCCGACGACCTCGTGCTCGACCCGCTGCCGTCACACGGTTGAGCACGGCTCGCGGTGATATCATCGATATCGTGACCGAGTCGGTGGTGATCCGCAAGCTCCCGGTCGGGGTCAAGCAGGCCCTGCGGGAGCGGGCCGCCGCGCACGGCCGATCCCTGGAGGCCGAGGCGCGTGCGATCCTCGTCGACGTCGTCTTCCCCCACGACTTCGTGGTCGAGTGGATCGACGGGTGCCGGGATCTCCCGGCAGGGGATGCGCTCGAGCTGCCGAGCCGCGGCGAGGGGTGGCGTCCCGAGGTGTTCGAGTGATCCTGGTCGACACCAACGTGTGGTCCGAGGCGATGAAGCCCTCGCCCGATCCGCGCGTGATGGCCTGGCTCGGGGAGCACAGCGCCGATGCGGCGATCTCGACGCTCACGATCGGCGAGCTCCTCGCCGGAGTCGCCGTACTTCCCGACGGCCGGCGACGTGAGGCACTCCGCTCGCTGATCGACCGCCTGGTCGTGGGCGCTCGCGCACGGACCTTCGCCTACGACGAACACGCCGCTCGTGCGTTCGCGGCGATCACCTCCGAGCGCGGGGCCGCCGGTCGCCCCTACGGCAACCCTGTCGACGCGATGATCGCCGCCGTCGCCCGGGCCAACGAGATGCCGATCGCGACCCGGAACATCCGCGACTTCGAGCACGCCGGCGTCGACGCCGTCGACCCTTGGCAAGAGCCGATCAGCTGACCGTCGTCAGCAGCTGGGTCGCGCGGGTGAGCACGACGTAGAGGGTCGCCCGGCCGGTGGTCGACTCATCCTCGATCTCCTGGGCCCCTACGACGACGATGCCGTCGAACTCGAGGCCCTTGGTGTCCAGGCCGGTCAGCACGACCACCCGGTCGGTCCCGCTGGGCGGCAGGGAGAAGTCGCGGGCCGCCGCGGCGGCCGAGGGCGCATCGTCGGCGAGCTCGGGCCACGACGCCAGCCACGCGTTGACCTCGCTGCGCCGTGCGACGGGTACGACGACGCCGACCGTGCCGGAGACGGCACCCGCCAGCTCCGCGACCGCCGCGCGGGTGGCCGACTCGAGATCCTCCCCGGGGCCGACGGTCAGCTCCCGCGGCTCGGCACCCGTGCGTCGTACGGCGTCGGGGAGGTCGGCGTCGAGGCCGACCCGCTCGGCGTACGCCGCGGCGTAGGCGTAGATCTCGGCGCTGTTGCGATAGTTGGTGGACAGGTGGAAGGCGTGGACCGTCTTGCCCTTGAGCGCCTCGGCGCGCGCGGCGTCGGCCTCGGCGCGGACCGGCCACGACGACTGCGCGGGATCGCCCACGATGGTCCAGGTGGCGGTGGGGCCGCGACGGCCGACCATGCGCCACTGCATCGGGCTGAGGTCCTGCGCCTCGTCGATGAGGACGTGCGCGTAGGGGTCGTCGTCGATGCCGTACGTCGGAGCGACCCACCCGCGCCCGCTGGAGAACTCGCGGTCGGAGGCGGTGAGCAGCTCCTCACGGTCGCTTGCCTTGAGCACCTCGGCGTAGCCGTCGTCGTCGACCTTGCGCTCAGGCTTGTCGCCCAGGAGGTAGCGCAGCTCGTCGAGCAGCGGGACGTCCTCGATCGAGATCTGCGGGCCGATCGGACGGTCGGGGTCGAGGTGCGCCCACGACTTCGCCAGCAGCTCCTGCTCATCGGCGTCAAGGACGCCCTCGGAGACGCGGGCGAGGAGCTCGGGGTCGCGCAGCCAGCACAGCACCGTGGGAGCGTCGAGCGGCGGCCACCAGGCGAGCGCGAAGTCGAGGAAGTCGTCGTTGGACAGCAGGTCGTCCTCGAACTCCTCGCGCCCGCGGTCGCGGCCGCGCTCGGAGCGGACCTGGCGCCACAGCGCGTCGAGCAGCGCGCTGGAGACACGCGGGACCTGCTTGTTGCGCAGTCCCTGACCCATCAGGCTGCGACGGATGCGGCCGAGCAAGCCCGCGTCGAGCACCAGCCGGTCGTCGCGGTAGAACATCCGGAACTCGCGCGGCGAGCCGGGCACCTGCTGCCGGCCGACCCGCCGCACGACCTCGGCCATCCGGCTCGAGCCCTTGATGTCGGCGACGGCCGGCTCGTCGTGGCGGGTCGCGCGCACGTCGCCGACGACCTCGCCCAGGCTGCGCAGCGCGACCGCGGTCTCGCCGAGGCTGGGCAGCACCCGCTCGATGTAGCGCATGAAGACGCCCGACGGACCCACGACGAGGACGCCGCCCCGCTCGTAGCGGTGTCGGTCGGTGTAGAGGAGGTACGCCGCGCGGTGCAGCGCCACGACCGTCTTGCCCGTGCCCGGGCCGCCGGAGATCGCGACGACGCCCTTGGCGGGCGCGCGGATCGCCTTGTCCTGCTCGGCCTGGATGGTCGCGACGATGGAGTGCATCGACCGGTCGCGGGCGCGGGACAGCTGGGCCATCAGGGCGCCCTCGCCGACGATCGGGAGCTCGCGGCCCGACTTCTCCGCCTCGGCCATGCCGTCGGCGTCGAGCAGCTCGTCCTCGACGCCGATCACCCGGCGGCCGGTGCTGCGCAGCACCCGGCGGCGCAGCACGCCGTGCGGTTCGGCCGCGGTCGCCTGGTAGAAGACCGCGGCGGCCGGGGCGCGCCAGTCGATGAGGAGCGAGTCACGGTTGTCGTCGCGCAGGCCGATGCGTCCGACGTACCTGGGCTTGGGGTCGAGCTCCGCGCCGAGGTCGAGACGGCCGAACACCAGGCCCTCGTGGGCGGCGTCGAGCTGGGCCAGCCGGCGGGCGGCCTGGAAGACCATGGCGTCGCGCTCGACGAGGCCGCCCTCGTGGCCGAGGCGCCCGCGGGAGTGACCCTCGCGGGCGAGCTCCTGCGCGGCGCGGCCGGCGTTCTCGAGCTGTGCGTAGACGCGGTCCACGAACTGCTGCTCGGCCGCGACCTCGCGCTCAACCTGCTGCTCTGACACTCGAGCGGTCCCCTACTCGTGACGGTTGCCCCATCACCGATGAGGCAAGCACGCAACTTTACCGTGCGTACGGCGCTCAGGCGCGGTAACCGTCCTCGATCCGATCGAGGAGGCGCGCGAGGTCGGCCCTGCGGGCCGCGGGCGGCGCGCCCCGCAGCGGGCCGGTCCCGTAGAGCATGGCGAATCCATGCGCCGCGCTCCAGCAGACGAGCTCGGCACCGGCGCGCTTCTCCGGCGCCATCCAGCCGGTGTCACGGCACTCGTCGAGGGCGGCGGCGAGCATGTCGTAGGGGCCGCTGAGCTCCTCCAGCGAGACGTTGTTGAAGGCGACCTGGAACAGCCCGGGCTCGGCGAGCGCGTACTCGACGTACGCCTGGCCGTTGGCGCGCAGCCGCCGGCGGGCCCGGTCGGCGGGGTCCTTGCCGCGGACGTTGCGCAGCCTGGCCTGGATCGCCGCCCCCATCTCCTCCAGCGCCACTGCCGCGACCGCCTGGAGCAGCGCGCCGCGGTCGGCGAAGTGCCGGTACGCCGCGTTGTGGGAGACACCGGTACGCCGCGCCACCTCCCGCAGCACGATGCCGTCGGGACCCTTCTCGCGGCCGATCTCGACCGCCACCTCGACCAGCGCCTCGCGCAGGTTGCCGTGGTGGTAGGTGCTCACGACCAGCATCGTGCCAGAGCCCTGCCGGTGTTGACATCGTCAACATCGCGTGTCACGGTTCTGATGTTGACACCGTCCACATGTTCTGGAGTCGTGATGGGGCGCAAGGCAGGCATCCTCGCCGCGGTGTACGTCGCCGTGCTGGCGATCAACCTCGACGTCACGATCGTCAACGTGGCGCTGCCCAGCATCGCCCGCGAGCTCGGCGCCGGCACCCGCGGCCTGCAGTGGGTCGTCGACGGCTACAACCTCGCGTTCGCCGCCCTGGTGCTGGCGTTCGGCAGCCTCTCGGACCGGTTCGGACGACGCCCCGCGCTCGTCCTCGGGCTGGTCGGCTTCGCCGCGGCCAGCGTCGTCGGCGCGCGGGTCGGGTCCACCGGGGCGCTGATCGCGGCGCGGTTCGCGATGGGCGCCTTCGCCGCGATGATCTTCCCGACCACCCTCTCGATCATCTCCAACGCCTTCCCCGACCGGCGCCAGCGTGCGGCCGCGCTCGGCGGCTGGGGCGCGGTGGTCGGCGTCGGCGTCGCCTGCGGACCGGTGACCGGCGGGCTGCTGCTCGAGCACTTCTACTGGGGCAGCGTCTTCCTCGCGCTCGCGCCGGTCGCCCTCGTCGCTGCCGGGCTCGCCTGGTGGCTGGTGCCCGAGTCGCGCGACCGCGGGGTGCCGGCGCTCGACGTACGCGGCCTGGTCATCTCGGTGCTGATGCTGGGCCTGCTGGTCGACACCGTCATCGAGGCGCCGCAGCGGGGCTGGGCGAGCGCGACCACCGTCTGCGGCTTCGCGCTGTCGGCCGTGCTGGTGGTGGTCTTCGTCGTGGCCGAGCGGGCGGCCGCGCATCCCATGCTCGACGTACGGCTCTTCGCCGACCGGCGGTTCAGCGCGGCCAGCGGCGCGGTCACGGCCAACTTCTTCGCGCTCGCCGGCTTCATCTTCCTGATCACGCAGTACTTCCAGGTCGTGCGCGGCTTCGGCCCGCTCTCCACCGGCTCGCGGATCCTTCCGGTCGCCCTGTCCATCTCGATCGCGTCGGTCGCCGGCGGCGCGCTGGCACCCAGGATCGGCACACGGGTGGTCGTCGTGACGGGGCTGGTCCTCTTCGGCGGCGCGATGGCGTGGATCGCGCTGAGCGTCGGGGTCGGCACGGCGTACTGGTCGGTGATCGTGCCGCAGATGGTGCTGATGGGCCTCGGGATGGGGCTGGTGTCCACCCCCGCGACCGAGTCGATCATGCTCGTGCTGCCGCCCTCCCGCGCCGGCGTCGGGTCGGCCGTCAACGACGCCACCCGCGAGCTCGGCTCGACCCTCGGTGTCGCCGTCGTGGGCTCGGTCTTCTCCTCGGTCTTCGGCGCACGACTCCTGGACGGCGCGTTCGCGGCGACCGGGCGCGTCGATCAGGCGAAGGAGTCGGTGCCGGTCGCGTTCGGCATCGCGGGCCACGACCCGGCGCTGCTGCACGCGGCGCAGGACTCGTTCCTGTCCGGACTGGAGGCGGGGTGCCTGGTCGTGGCCGGTGTCTGCCTCGCCGCCGCGATCGTCGGGCTGTTCGCGCTGCCTGGCCGGCACTTCCACCGGGTCGATGGCGCAGCGGTCGCCGGGGAGGCGCCGCAGGTCGTGGTCTAGGGGGCTGCCGGCCGGTGGCGGGCGCTGCTGTAACACGTCATTCGCCGCTGTAACACGTCGTTCGCCGACCTTGAAGGGCGTTCACGGCTGTTGTACGCCGTCGCGACGTCGTACAACAGCCGTGGACGACGTGTTACAGCGCGCCACGCGCCGCCACGCGCCGCCCGCTACTTCTTGCGGCTGAGGAACGCCGTCATCGCCTCGCGTGCGGCGTCGGAGCCGAACAGCCGGGCGCTGAGGGCGACCAGGTCCTCGCCCTTGGCGTCGACCCGGTCGATCAGGTCGGCGTTGAGCAGCCGCTTCGTCTCGCGCAGGCCCTGCAGCGCGCCCGTGCCGAGCGAGGCCACCACGTCTCCGACCTTCGCGGCGAGCTCGGCTGCCGGGACGGCGTACGTCACCAGGCCGTAGGCCTCGGCCTGGGCGCCGGTGAAGACCTCGCCTCCGAGCGCGGTCAGGGCCGCGGCCCGCTGGGTGAGGCGCGGGAGGACGGTGAGCGAGATGACCGCGGGGGTCAGGCCGAGCTTGACCTCGGTGAGGGCGAACGTGGCGTCCTCGGCGACGACCGCGAGGTCCGCGGAGGCCACGATGCCGATGCCGCCCGCACGCGCCGCGCCCTCGACCACGACCACGACCGGCTTGGAGAGCGCCAGGATCTGGCGCTGCATCGCCACGATCGCGCGAGCACCCTCGTCCATCGGCACCGTCGACGCCTCGGACAGGTCGGCGCCGGAGCAGAACACCCGGCCGGACGACCTGAGCACGACCACCTTCGGCGCGTCGGCACCCTCGGCCTCGTCGACCGTCGTGAGGTGCCGGCCCAGCTCGGTGACGAGCTGACGCGACAGCGCGTTGCGGTTGTGCGGGCTGTCGAGGGTGATGGTCGCGACGCCGTCGGCGATGTCGAGGTGGACGAGTTCGGTGGGCTGGTCGGTCACGTCGGCCATCTTGCCGCATCGGAGGTGGTGGCTGGGCGGGGCCGTAATTCACTGGGTTCCCAGTGAATTACCGGGCTCTACCGCGAAATTTCCCTCCAAGACCCCGTATTTCACTGGGAACCCAGTGAAATACGGACGCCCTCACTCCTCCGAGATCGGCTGCTTCGGCAGCTTCTTCACCCGGGCCCGCCGCTTGGGGCGGGCGGGGATCATCGAGCGCATCTCCTCCAGCTTGCCGAAGCAGAGGAGGCGGTCCTCGGCCTCGAGCACGTGGCGGTCGAACGGGTTGGGGATGACCTGGGTGCCGCGGATCAGCGTGAGGACGGTGATGTCCTTGTCGCGCAGGCCCGACTCGCCCAGCTTCTTGCCGACGAGGTCCGCATCGCCGTGGACGACCAGCTCGGCGACGCCGTACCCGGTGGAGACCGAGAGCCGCTCGCGGACGTCGATCTGCGGGAAGGCGACCTGGTTGTCGATGTAGTCGATGATCGCGCCGGCGACGTCCAGCTTGGTGGCGGCCTCGATGCCCTCGAGCCCGGGTGAGGAGTTGACCTCCATGACCAGCGGCCCGTCGTCGCCCTCGAGCATGTCGACGCCGGCGACCTTCAGACCCATGATCTGAGCGGCACGTACGGCGGTCCGCTCGAACTCGGGATCGAGGTCGACCGGCTCGACCGAGCCGCCGCGGTGGACGTTGGAGCGGAACTCGTCCCCCTTGGCCTGGCGCCGCATCGCCGCGACCACGCGGTCGCCGACGACGAGAGCACGGATGTCGCGGCCCCTGCTCTCCTTGACGAACTCCTGGATCAGGACGTTCTGGCTGGTCGACTGCAGCGTCTCGATGATGGCCTCGGCCACCTTGAGGCCGGGGGCAAGGATCACGCCGATGCCCTGGGTGCCCTCGAGGAGCTTGAGCACCACCGGCGCGCCGCCCACCTGCTGGATCGCGGGGATCACGTCGGCGCGGTCCTGGACGAACATCGTCGGCGGCATGTCGATGTTGTGCCGCGACAGGATCTGGAAGCAGCGCAGCTTGTCGCGCGAGTTGGTGATGCCGCTCGCGGTGTTGGGCGTGTAGACGTCCATCTGCTCGAACTGGCGCACGACGGCGGTGCCGAAGTAGGTGATCGAGTTGCCGATCCGCGGCAGCACCGCGTCGTAGTCGGACAGCTGCTTGCCGCGGAACTGCAGGTCGGGCACGTCGGCGGACAGGTCGATCGCGAACCGCAGCGTGTTCAGCACCTTGACCTCGTGGCCGCGATCGAGCGCGGCGGTGCGCAGCCGCTGGGTGCTGTACGACCTCGGGGCCCGGGAGAGGATCGCTAGTTTCATGGCAGTTGTCGACCGACCTGATTGGATGGCTGCGTGGCAGTGGCGAAGGAGGGGAAGCAGTCGAGGTCCCATTCAAGCAGGCCCGCGGTGAGCGCGGGGTGGCGCGAGTGGGTCGGACTGCCCGACCTCGGTGTCGAGCACATCAAGGCCAAGCTCGACACCGGTGCGCGCTCGTCCGCGCTGCACGCCTTCGACATCGAGGAGCTCGAGCGCGACGGCGAGCAGTGGGTGCGGTTCTCCATCCACCCGTGGCAGAAGACGTCCGAGGACGCCAGCACCGTCGAGCTGCCGATCCACGACCGCCGTACCGTCCGCAGCAGCACGGGCCACGCGCAGCAGCGGTACGTCGTACGGATGCCGCTGCGGATCCTGGACCAGACCGTGATCGCCGAGGTCACCCTCACCCGCCGCGACACGATGGGCTTCCGGCTGCTGATCGGGCGCGAGGCGCTGCGGCAGGGATTCCTCGTCGACTCCGGGCGCAGCTACCTCGGTGGCCGCCCGCCGCGGAAGGTACGCCGACGCAACCGCGGCGCAGACCCGTCCGGCCCGGGGGTCACGGGTGGCGCGTGAGTCGTTCGCGATCGGCAACGTCCGGGTCCGGGCCGGGTCGACGCAGGAGGTGGAGCTGCCGATCACCCGGCTGGTGACCGGCGGCGACGTCAGCCTGCCGGTGCGCGTCGTGCACGGGCGCGAGCCGGGACCGGTCGTGTGGATCACCGCCGCCATCCACGGCGACGAGGTCCTCGGTGTCGAGGTCATCCGGCAGGCGCTCGCCGGCCTGTCGGCCAAGAGCTTCCGCGGCACGCTCCTCGCCGTGCCGGTCGTCAACGTGCTCGGCTTCATGACCGGCGACCGCTACCTGCCCGACCGGCGCGACCTCAACCGGTCGTTCCCGGGCTCCTCGCGCGGCTCGCTCGCCAGCCGGATCGCGCACCTCCTGATGACCGAGGTGGTCAGCAAGTGCGAGCTCGGGATCGACCTGCACACGGCCGCCGACCGTCGTACCAACCTGCCGCAGATCCGCGCCGACCTCGACGACCCGCGCACCCGCGAGCTCGCCGAGGCGTTCGGGGCGCCGGTGATGCTGCACGCCCGCCTGCGCGACGGCTCGCTGCGCCAGGCCGCGCTCGACGCCGGCGCCCGCGTGCTGCTCTTCGAGGCCGGCGAGGCGCTGCGCTTCGACGAGGAGCCGATCGCCGTCGGCGTCGCGGGAGTACGACGCGTCCTGGCGACGATGAGCATGATCGACCTGGCCGACGGGGAGCCGGCGACGGCACCCACGGTGGAGTCGCGCGAGAGCGGCTGGGTCCGCGCCCGCGGCACCGGCATCCTGCACCTCGACGTCCACCTCGGCGAGTGGGTCGAGACCGGACGGCGGCTCGGCGGCCTGTCGGACACGTTCGGCCGCCGCGTGCGCCTGGTCCACGCCGACCGGCCGGGCATCGTCATCGGCCTGACCCGCGCCCCGATCGTCAACGCCGGCGACGCGCTGGTGCACATCGCCGCCGCCGAGCGGCCCGCGGAGCCGGACGCGACGGAGGGCGACGGGTCCTGAGACCCGCCGCCCTCCGGCGTAGGTCGATCCTCAGTCGACCATCCTGTAGATCCCGATCGCGACACGGGCCGCGTGCCGGCCCATCACCCTTGCTCCGACCGTGTGGTCCTTGCCAGGCTCGATCCACCGACCCCACTCGGCGATTCCGCTCTGCACGAAGTCGCTGTCGGAGTGCCCGTCGACCATCTGCGTCGCCGTGGCCCCGCCCGACACGCCGCGCTCGGTGAAGTAGGTCAGCTGCCGCTCGTGCGACGCGGGCACCGAGGCGGTGAACGGCCGGCCCTTGCTCGCCGTGCCGACCCTGGTGGTGTGCAACCGCCATGCGTGTCCGTCGTACTCGACCGTGCGGGGGACGCTCAGGCCGTGCCCGAGCGACCGGTCCCGCTCGGTGACGACGTAGGCGCCCATGCCGATCCGGGCGTGCGGGTCGTGCAGCAGGTGGCCCTTCGGACGGTCCAGCAGTCGCAGGCTCACCGTGACGTGCCGGCCGGCGGCGTACCTGGTCGGCCCCATCGTCCAGGTCGAGCCCGGGTCGAAGGTCGAGTCCTGGGCGCTGCAGCCGACCCCCGCGTTCGGCCTTCCGTTGATCGCGACCTCGAGCCACGCGTCCTTCTCGCGGCCGAGCGTGCCGGTCGCCCTGCACAGCCGGGACAGATCGATCCGTGCGGGGTGCCGCGGCACCGTGAAGCCGAAGGACACGCGGTTCGCCCCCTCCGGCGCGATGCCGGCGCTGAGGAGTCGCCGTCCGGGGACGTCCCGACGGAAGGTGATGCCGTCGACGCTGACGCCGGCGGGCGGAGCCGACCCGAGGTGGTAGATGGCCAGGGCGACCGGCACGTGGCCGCTCACCCGGATCCTGGTGGCCTCGTCACCCGGGTAGACGACCGTGTGGTCGGCGAAGTCCGGACGGTTCGAGATGAACGAGCCCCCGGGCTGCTTGACGACGACCTCCTGGTTGCTTCCCCGGGTCACCCACGAGACCAGGACGGGACCGTCGGTGGCATCCACCTTCACGCTGGCGGAGTTGCTGGGACCGTTCGGGTCCGCGGTCACGGCGCTGGCGTAGTCGTAGGTGTATCCGTTCGCGGTGATCGTCCTCGGCACGCTGACGCCCAGCAGCCGGCCGGCCGGCTGGATCTGGTGCTTGCTGCTCGAGGGCAGGTTCAGCCCGACGGCGGTGGCGGCCACCAGCGCGACGGCCGCGGCGACGCCCACGCCGGCCGCCCGACGACGACGTCCGACGCGGACGCGGCCGGCGATCGACGCCGACCGGGCGCCTGCCTCGGTGTCGGTGATCTCGGCGTGCTCGGACAGCATGCCGCGCAGGTCGTTGATGGTGTTCACAGCTCCTCCTCGGTGACGAGCGCGGGATCGATGCGCAGCTTGGTCAGCGCCCTGCTGCACTGGCTCTTGACGTTGCCGATGCTGCAGCCGAGCGCATGGGCGGTCTCGGCCTCGGTCATGTCCTCGAAGTAACGCAGGACCACGACGGCGCGCTGGCGGCGCGGGAGCCGGCCGAGCGCCTGCCACAGGTCGTGGCTGTCGTCCGCGGCACCGGCGGTGTCGGCGGTCTCGCGCTCGGGCAGCTCCTCGGTGGCGAGCTCGCCGTTCCACTTGCGGCGCCACCACGACGCGTAGGTGTTGACCAGGATCTTGCGGACGTACGGCTCGGGCTCGCCCGAGATCCGCCGCCACGAGAACCAGGCCTTGGTCAGCGCGGTCTGCAGCAGGTCCTCGGCCTGCGCGTGGTCGCACGTCAGCAGGTACGCCGTGCGGAGCAGCGCGGTCGAACGGGCGGCGACGAAGGAGTCGAAGTCGATCCTGGCCACACGCCCTCCCGAGTCCGCCGGCGGCGATTCGATCACTGTGCTCATACCCGACATCACCGGTCGGACGGCTCGAATGGTTGCACGGGTGCGCCGGCGATCTCCGCGGCCGCGTCCACCCGCCGTTCAACACGCCCCCATAGGGTCGCGGCATGAGCGAGCAGACCTCCGACGGCACCGACCTGCTGCGGCTCGCGTCGGTCGACAACTTCCGCGACGTCGCCGGCCGCGGGTACGCCGGCGCGGACGGCCGGCCGGTGGCCACCGGCGTCTTCTACCGCTCCAACGAGCTGCGGCTCTCCGGCGAGGACCTCGCCGCGGCCTCCGCGCTCGGCCTCACCGGCATCATCGACCTGCGCTCCGACGCCGAGATCGAGCGGCACCGCGACCCCGACGTACCGGGGGCTCCGTGGCGACACTTCGACGTCATCGGGATCCCGATGGAGCAGGTCGCCGGGCTGCGCACGCACGAGGCGGCGGTGGAGCTGATGGACCGCGTCTACCGCGGCTTCGTCGAGTCCGAGCACTGCCGCAGCGCGTTCGCCGGCGTCCTGGACGCACTGGCGGAGGGTGGCCCGCAGCTCTTCCACTGCACCGCCGGCAAGGACCGCACCGGCTGGGTCGCCGCGCTGCTCCTGCACGTCGCCGGCGTCGACGACGCGACCATCGAGCGCGACTACCTCCTCACCAACACCCGCTCCGAGGCCAGCCGCACCCGCACCGAGCAGGAGATCGCCGCCCATCTCGGCCAGCAGGCGGTCGAGGTCTTCGAGCCGACGCTCGTCGCCGATGCCGAGTACCTCCAGGCGGCGTACACCTCGGTCGAGCGGCTGTACGGCGACCGCGACTCCTACCTCCGCGACGGGCTCGGTCTCGGCGAGGCCACCCTCGAGCGCCTGCGGAGCCACCTGTTGCAGACTCCCCTGCCGGACTGACTGTCTTGGTCTGGACGCGGCGCGCTCGTCCCTCACGCCCCGCTGCGCGTCTCAGATCGAGGGGGGCAGGTCGCCGAGGTTGATCGGCTGGGTCTCCTCGTGGGCTGCCTCCGGCCGCGGCGGCGAGCCCGGGATGTGCTGCTTGATGATCTCCTCGGTGCGCGGGTCGAGCATGATCTCGTGGGTGTCGCCGTCGCGACCCTCGAACCGCACCGAGACGGTCTGGAAGCCCTTGTGCCGCTGCATCTGGGTGTACATCGCGTAGGCCCTGCGGTCGGCCTCGGTCAGGTCCACGCGATCGGTGAAGGGCGTGAGCAGCGCCCGCGGCCACAGCCGACGGGCGAGTACGACGTTCACCTCGATGCCCAGCATGCCCATGATCGCGGCGATGTAGAGCAGGCCCATCAGCCCGAGGACCAGGCCGAACGTCTGGTTCATGTCGTTGCGATGGGTGCTGGCCAGCACGTGGGTGACGTAGATGGTGCCGATGTGCTGCAGGAACTGCCACAGCACCGCGATGGTGAAGCCGCCCGGGGCGGCGCGGATGACGTTGGCCTTGATCGTGCGGGCCGCGGCCATCCGGAGCAGCACGGTCATCATCGAGCCGAGGAGGAGCACCGTCACGATGCGCACCAGCCACGCGAACCACGCGTGCCCCGACAGCGCCCCGACCACGCCCGTGCTGGTGAGCACCGCCGAGCCGATCGAGATCGTCAGGATCGCGATGCCGGCGACCGCCAGGATGAACAGGCTGTTGACCCGGGTCATCACCGGGTGGGGGCGGCTGTTGCGCGGCACCGCCCACGCGGCGGACTGGGCGTTCTGCAGCGCCAGGCCGAGGCCGAGGGCACCGTAGAGGGCCGCCAGCGCGCCCACGATGATGCCGCCCGTCGAGCCCTGCAGCCCCTCGGGACGGCCCAGCTGGTCGCCGATGATCGGGAACTGTCCGAGCGCCGAGTCGAGCACCTCGTCCTGGAGGTGCTGGTTGCCCTGGAGGATGAAGCCGAGGATCGAGGTGGCGAGCAGCAGCAGCGGGAAGATCGAGAGGAACGCGTAGAACGTCAGGATCGCCGCGAGGTAGTTGCCCTGGTCGTCGAAGAACTTGTAGATGACCGCCAGCGGGAACCCGATCCAGGGGTGCTGCCGCTGCCCCTGATCCAGATCCTCGACGAAGCCCACTGCCGCAACCTATCCCGCGCGCCGGTGCTGCCCGCGCACCCGGCCCATTCCTGGGTCGTGTGCCTGTGACCTCGGATATCCGGGTTCACAGGCACACGACCCCACTACCGATCGGTTCAGTACGACTTGGGCAGCCCCAGGGAGTGCATGGCCACGAAGTTGAGGATCATCTCCCGGCTGACGGGGGCGATCCGGCCGAGGCGCGCGGCGACCAGCTGGTTGCCCAGCCCGAGCTCGGTGGTCAGGCCGCTGCCGCCGTGGGTCTGCACGGCGACGTCGAGCGCGTTGCAGGCGATCTCGCCGCCGGCGTACTTGGCCATGTTGGCGTACTCGCCGGCGGTGAAGTCATCGCCCGCGTCGTACAGGGCGGCGGCCTTCTGCATCAGCAGGCGGGCCTGCTCGAGCTCGATCTTGACCTTGGCCAGCGGGTGGGCGATGCCCTGGTGGGTGCCGATGACGTCCTTCCAGACCTTGCGGGTCTTGGCGTAGTCGACGGCCTTCTCCAGCGCGTAGCGCGCCTGGCCGCAGGTCATCGCCGCGCCCATGATCCGCTCCGGGTTGAGCCCGGCGAAGAGCTGCCACAGGCCCCCGTCCTCGTCGCCGACGAGCGCGTCGGTCGGGAGCCGGACGTCGTCGAAGAACAGCGTCCACTGCTTCTCCGGCGCCACGAACTCCATCGGGATGTGCTGCTTCTCCAGGCCGGCGACGTCGGTCGGCATCAGGAACAGCGCGGGCTTGAGCTTGCCGGTCTTGGCGTCGGCGGTGCGAGCGACGACCAGCATCACGTCGGCCTCGTCGACGCCGGAGATGAAGGTCTTCTGGCCCCTGATCACCCACTCGTCGCCGTCGCGCGTGGCGGTGGTGGTGATCTGGTGGCTGTTGGAGCCCGCGTCGGGCTCGGTGATCGCGAAGGCCGCGGTGATCTCGCCGCTGGCGATGCCGGGCAGCCACTGCTTCTTCTGCTCGTCGGTGCCGCAGCGGGTGATGATCGAGCCGACGATCGCCGGGCTGACCACCATCATCAGCAGCGGCGCGCCCGCGGCGGATGCCTCCTCCAGCACGGCGGCCAGGTCGCCCATGCCGCCGCCACCGCCGCCGTACTCCTCGGGGATGTTGACGCCGAGGAAGCCGTGCTTGCCGAAGTCGCGCCACAGGTCGGTGGTCTTCTCGCCCTTGCGCGCCTGCTCGGCGATGTAGGCGTGGCCGTACTTGCTCGCCAGCGCCTTGACGGACTCGCGCAGCGCGACGCGCTCCTCGGACTCGGTGAACGGGATGGTCATGCGTCTTCTCCTTCGATCTCCACGACGGCGAGGACGGCGCCCGCCTCGACCTGCTGACCCGCGCTCGCGGGCAGCTCGGTGATGGTGCCGGCGTACGGCGCGGCGATGGTGTGCTGCATCTTCATGGCCTCCATGACCACGATCGCCTGGCCCTCGGCGACCGTGTCGCCGACCGCGGCACGGACCGCGATCACGCTGCCCGGCATCGGCGCGAGCAGCGATCCCTCGGCCACCTGGTCGGCCGGGTCGACGAAGCGCGGCTTCCTGACCAGCGCCACGTGGCCCAGGCTCGACTCCACGTCGACGTGGTCGCCGGCGACGAAGACGGTGAAGGTACGACGCACCCCGCCGACCTCCAGCTCGACCCGATCGGCCGCCATGCCGGTCACGGTGACGTCGTCGCGGTCGGCGGCGGCGTAGCTCCGGCCGCCGTACCAGCGGACCTCGAGCTCGTCGTCCCCGTGGGTGAGCGTGGTGGTCCGCGGGCCGGCGACGACGTTGCGGAAGCCGGCGGGGATGCGCGACTGCACGCGCGCGGACTCCCGCGCGCGCTCCGCCAGCCCGACCGCGGCCGCGAGCGCGCTGAGCTCGACGGCGTCCTCGCCACCCTGCGGCCTCGACAGCTCGGCGACGTCGACGGAGTCGAGCCAGGTCGTGTGCATGACCCCGCCGGTGAACGTCGGGTCGCGCAGCAGGTTGACCAGCAGGTCGCGGTTGGTGCGCAGCCCGTGGAGCTCCGCGCGCTCCAGCGCACCCGCGAGGCGGCGGGCAGCCTCCTCCCGCGTCGCCCCGCGAGCGATCACCTTGGCGATCATCGCGTCGTAGAACGTGCCGATCTCGTCGCCGGCACCCACGCCGGAGTCGAGCCGGATCCCGTCGCGCGCCAGGGTCGTGAACTCCGCCTGCACGCCCGGGACCTCGAAGCGGGTGATCCCGCCGCTCTGCGGCTGGTAGCCGTTGGCGGGATCCTCGGCATAGAGCCGCACCTCGATCGCGTGGCCGCTCGGCTCGGCCGGGTCTCGAGACGGTCGCTGCGCGACCCCCTCGACCAGCGGCCGGCCCTCGGCGACCGCGATCTGCAGAGCGACCAGGTCGACGCCGTACACCTCCTCGGTGACGGGGTGCTCGACCTGGAGGCGGGTGTTCATCTCCAGGAAGTAGAAGCGGTCCTTGGCGGGGTCGTAGAGGAACTCGACGGTGCCGGCGCCGCGGTAGTCGATCGCCTCGGCGGCGGCCTTGGCGGCCTCGTGCAGCGCCGACCGGGTGCCGTCGGGCAGGCCCGGCGCGGGCGCCTCCTCGATGACCTTCTGGTGGCGACGCTGCACCGAGCAGTCGCGCTCGCCGAAGACGATGGTGCCGCTCGGCGTCCCCATGACCTGGACCTCGACGTGCCGGCCGTTCTCGACGTACGGCTCGACGAAGACGGTGCCGTCGCCGAACGCGGACTCCGCCTCGGAGGACGCAAGCTCGATCTCACCGGCCAGCTGGTCGAGCGACCGCACGATGCGCATGCCACGCCCGCCGCCGCCCGCGCTCGCCTTCACCAGCAGGGGAAGGTCCTCGGCGGTGGCCGAGTCGGTGCCGAGGTTGCCGAGCACCGGTACGCCGGCGGCCTCCATCAGCTTCTTCGACTCGATCTTGGAGCCCATCTTCTCGATCGACTCCGGGTCCGGGCCGATCCAGGTCAGACCGGCCTCGACGACCGAGCGGGCGAAGTCGGCGTTCTCGGACAGGAAGCCGTAGCCCGGGTGGATCGCGTCGGCCCCCGCCGCGTGGGCGGCCTCGATGACGAGGTCGCCGCGCAGGTAGGTCTCGCCGGGCGTGTTGCCAGGCAGGCGTACGGCGAGGTCCGCCTCGGCCACGAACGGCATGCCCGCGTCGGCGTCGGAGTGGACGGCGACGGTGCCGATGCCGAGCTCGCGGGCCGTGCGGAAGACGCGCCGGGCGATCTCGCCCCGGTTGGCGACAAGGATCTTGTTGATGGTCACAGCCGGAACACCCCGAAGTTCATCTCGCCCTCGATGGGCAGGTTGTCGATGACGGACAGGCAGATGCCCAGGACGGTGCGGGTGTCGCGGGGGTCGATGACCCCGTCGTCGTACACCATCCCGGAGAGGAAGTAGGGCAGCGACTGCTCCTCGATCTGCGCCTCGACCATGTCCTTGATCGCCTGGAAGCCCTCGGCGTCGAAGACCTGGCCCTTCTTCTCCGCCGACTCGCGGGCGACGATCTCCAGGACGCCGGCGAGCTGCTGCGGACCCATCACCGCGGACTTCGCGGACGGCCAGGTGAAGAGGAAGCGCGGGTCGTAGGCGCGGCCGTTCATGCCGTAGTTGCCGGCGCCGTACGACGCGCCCATGATCACCGTCAGGTGCGGCACCTTGGAGTTGGAGACCGCGTTGATCATCTGCGCGCCGGCCTTGATGATGCCGCCCTGCTCGTACTCCTTGCCGACCATGTAGCCGGTGGTGTTGTGCAGGAACAGCAGCGGCGTGTCCTTCTGGTTGGCCAGCTGGATGAACTGCGCGGCCTTGCGCGCCTCCTCGCTCATCAAGACCCCCCGCGCGTTGGCGATGATGCCGATCGGGTGGCCGTGCAGCTGCGCCCAGCCGACGCAGAGCGCCGAGCCGTAGAGAGGCTTGAACTCGTCGAACGCCACCTCGTTGCTTCCACCGGTGGTCGAGCCTGTCGAGACCCCGTCGACGATCCGCAGGATCGCCTCGCGCGGGTCGAACGGCTCCTTGAGGTCGGTCGGGATCAGCTCGAGGAGGCCCTCGGGGTCCAGGTCCGGTTCGGCGTACGACGAAGCGGAGGTCGAGGATGTCCCGCAGCGACCGTCTCGAAGGGCTTGAGACCCCCCGCCCGCCTTGCGCCAGTTCAGCCGGGCGACCGTACGACGAGCCAGCCGGATCGCATCGAGCTCGTCGACCGCCAGGAAGTCGGAGGAGCCGGAGATCCGCGAGTGCATCTCGGCGCCGCCGAGCGACTCGTCGTCGGACTCCTCGCCGGTGGCCATCTTGACCAGCGGCGGGCCGGCCAGGAAGACCTTCGCCTGCTCCTTGACCATGATCACGTAGTCGCTCATGCCGGGGACGTACGCGCCGCCGGCGGTCGAGTTGCCGAACACCACCGAGATCGTCGGCACCTTGCGCGCCGAGGACCGGGTCAGGTCGCGAAAGCCGCGACCACCGGGGATGAAGATGTCCTTCTGCGTGGGCAGGTCGGCGCCGGCGGACTCGGTGAGGTTGATCGACGGCAGGCCGTTCCTCTCCGCGATCTCGGCCGCCCGGAACGACTTCTTCAGCGAGTACGGGTTGAGCGCGCCGCCCTTCACCGTCGGGTCGTTGGCGACGATCATGCACTCGACGCCCTCGACGACCCCGATGCCGGTGACCATCGAGGCGCCGACCGTGAAGTCGGTGCCCCAGCCTGCCAGCGGCATCAGCTCGAGGAACGCCGAGCCCTCGTCGACGAGCAGCTCGATCCGCTCGCGTGCGGTGAGCTTGCCGCGGTCGCGGTGGCGCGCGATGTACTTCCCGCCCGCCTCGACGGCCTTCGCCTGCTCGGCGTGCAGCTCCTCGATCTTGGCCAGCATGGAGGTACGGCGTACCTCCTCCACCGTGGCCTCGGGCTCCACCTGCGTGGTCACTGCTCCACCACCGCCTTCATCCTCTCCAGGGTCGTGCGCATGCCGCGCTCGTTGGTCCGGCCGCGGAGCCGGCCCAGCAGGAGCCAGTAGCCGCGGAGGTACCAGGCAGGGGTGAGCCGGAAGTACTCCGTCACCCGCGTGCCCTCGTTCTCGGCCTGGAGCCGGTAGCCCCAGGTGTTGATCGCGCTCTCGGCCGACAGACCCACCGCGAACTCGAAGACCTCGCCCGGCACGCAGCGCGTGACCGTGCAGGGCGTCCAGTACGTCGGCCCGACGCCGTTGCGCTTCACGTGACCGCGGAAGCGCGCGCCCACCGCCGGTCCGGTCGCGCCGTGGGTCCACTCGCCCTCGAACGTCTCGGGGCTGAACTCCCCGATCCGGGTCACGTCGCTGACCAGCGCCCAGACGTCGTCGACCGACGCCCGCATGTGCACCGACACCTCGCCGCCGAGCGGCTTCAAGATCTCCATCAGCTGTACCCCAGCAGTCGGGCTGCCAGGTCGGTCAGCACCTCGGTGGCACCGCCGCCGATCGGCAGCAGGCGGACGTCGCGGTAGTGCCGCTCGACCTCGGACTCGCGCATGTAGCCCATCCCGCCGTGCAGCTGAACCGCCTGGTCGGCGACCCACACCGCGGTGTCGACGGCGGTCTGCTTGGCCATGCACGCCTCGGCGATGACGTTCTCGCCGGCGACGTACCTGCGGGCGACCTCGAGCGTGTAGGACCGCGCGACCGCGATCTGCCGGTGCATCTCGACCAGCTTGGCCCGCACGACCTGGTTCTTGACCAGCGGCTTGCCGAACGTGTCGCGCTGCCCGCAGTAGTCGGCCGCGAGCCGCAGGCAGCGGATCGCGTGGCCGTAGCCCATCAGCGCCAGCCAGATCCGCTCGGTCACGAACTGCTCGGCGATGTAGTAGAAGCCGTGGTTCTCCTGCCCGACCAGGTTCGTCACCGGGACCCGCACGTCGTCGTACGACAGCTCCCCGGTGTCGGACGCGAGCCAGCCCATCTTGTCGAGCTTGCGCGAGACGGTGAAGCCCGGCGTCCCCTGGGGTACGACGATCAGCGAGATGCCGTGGGCGCCGTCCTCGCCGGTGCGGCAGGCCGTCGTCACGAAGTCGCCGCGGACGCTGGAGGTGATGAACATCTTGGCGCCGTTGATGACCCAGTCGTCGCCGTCGCGGACCGCGCGGGTGCGGATGCCGGCGACGTCGGATCCGGTGCCGGGCTCGGTGATGCCGAGCGAGCCGATCATGTCGCCTGCCAGGGTCGGCCGGACGTAGGTGTCGATCAGCTCCGCGGACCCGTTCGCCACGATGTGCGGGATCGCGATGCCGTGCGTGTAGGCGCTCGCGAGGAAGCCGCCGGACACGCCGGCCTCCATCAGGCCCTCCTGCATGGCGGTGGCGTCGAGGAGGTCGCCGCCGTCGCCGCCGACCTCCTCCTTCACGCCGACCCCGAGCAGCCCGGCCGTCGCGAGCCTCTTCTGGATCTCGCGCGGGATCTCCCCGGCGCGCTCCCAGTCCTCCATGTGCGGCATCAGCTCGCGCTCGGCGAAGGCGCGTGCCGAGCTCTTCAGCGCGAGCTGCTCCTCGCTCCAGCCGTGGTCCCAGCTGCTCGGGTTGGTCATACGAGGTCCTCCTGGATGTGGACGATGCGACTGCGGACCCACTCGCCGAGCCCCTTCGCCTGTGGGTCGAAACGGGTCGAGGCCGCGACGCCGTCGCCGAGCAGCCCGTGGATCACCACGTTGACCGCGCCGAGGTTGGGCAGCAGGTAGATCTCGATCGGCAGGTCGGCCGCCTCCGGGACCAGCTCGCGGACCTTGCGCTCGCTCATCAGCTTGGCCAGCCAGGTCACCCGGGCGTCGTACTGCTCCTGGGTCGTCGCGCCTGCCGAGACGTCGTTGGTGATCCACAGGCCGAGGTTGGCGTTGCCGCCCTTGTCGCCGGACCGGGCCTGCACGAAGGTGCCGAGCGGCATCTTGCGGGTGATCGTGTCCGCCGGCGCGGGGTACGGCGACGGGCGCCGGCCCAGGCCCGCGTCCAGCTCCTCCGGCGCGAGCCGCTCGACGAAGTCGGTCGGGTCGGCGATCACCTCGCTGGTGCCGTCGTGGTGGACCACCGTGTGCCGGACTGCCGAGCGGTCGACGTACGCCGGCTTGTAGACGCCGTACGGCGACGGCTTGCCCGGCGGCGTGGTCATCGTGAAGCCCGGGTACGACGCGAGCGCCAGCTCGACCGCGGGGCCGGTGAACGGCTTGCCGAGCGGCTCCGGCCTGGCGTCCTTGCCGGTGCAGCGCAGCAGGACCGAGGCGCCCTCCTCGGTGTCGGCGTCGCCACCACGCGTGGGCGTCCGGGTCCAGGTGACGTCCTCGGCGGTGAACCGGCCGTCGAGCTGGGACCTGATCCAGGCCGCCTTCTCGTCGATGTCGAGGCCGGTGAGGACGAACTCCATCTGGTTGCGGTAGCCGCCGAGGGTGTTGACCGCGACCTTGAGCCGCTCCGGCGGCGGGGCTCCGGTCACCCCGGAGATCTCGACCCGGTCGGTGCCGACCTCGCGCAGGCGGATGGTGTCGAGCCGGGTGGTGACGTCGGGGTTGAGGTAGCGCGTCGACTGGATCTCGTAGAGCAGCTGGGCGGTGACGGTGTCGACGGTGACCGCCCCGCCGGTGCCGTCGTGCTTGGTGATCACGCTGCTGCCGTCGGCGGCGATCTCGGCGATCGGGAAGCCGAGAGGCCGGTCCATCGGCCGGCCCTCGTCGAAGAGCCGGCGGAAGCCGGAGAAGTTGCCACCGGTCGCCTGGGTGCCGCACTCGATGACGTGGCCGGCGACGACCGCACCCGCGAGCCGGTCGAGATCGGCGGGGGTCCAGCCGTGGTGGGCGATCGCGGGCGCCACCACGACGCTCGCGTCGGTCACCCGGCCGGTCACGACGATGTCGGCGCCCTTGGTCAGCGCCGAGGCGATGCCGAACGCGCCGAGGTAGGCGTTGGCGGTCAGCGCCCCCTCGAACTGCTCGTTGCCGCGCAGGTCGTCGCCCTCGACGTACGCGATCCTCGGGCTGAGGCCCAGACCCTGGGCGACCTCGCCCAGCTTGGCCGCGAGGCCGGACGGGTTGAGGCCGCCGGCGTTGCTGACGATCTTGACGCCCCGCTCGAGCGCGAGGCCGAGGCAGTCCTCGACCTGGCGGACGAAGGTCCGGGCGTAGCCGAGGCTGGCGTCGCGCAGCGTGTCCATCCCGAGGATGAGCATGGTCAGCTCGGCGAGGTAGTCGCCGGTGACCACGTCGACCTCTCCGCCCTCCAGCTGCTCGCGCAGCGCAGAGAGGCGGTCGCCGTAGAAGCCGGAGCAGTTGGCGATGCGCAGTGCTCTCTGGCCGAGCGCGTCTCCGGATCCGTCGGAGGCAGCAAGCTGCCGGAGGGATCCTCCCGCCGCGCTGCCGGCTGGTGCGCTCATGCCTTCTCCCTCCCGCCGCCGGCCGGGCCCGCGAAGGCCTGGGCGATGGTCAGCCACCTCTCGGCGTCGTCGCCGGTCGCGACGAGGTCGGTGTCGTCGCGGTGGACGCGCTGGGTGACCAGGCGGCAGAAGTCGTACGCCGACCCGCTCACCCGCCGTGCCGCGTCCTCGCCTCCCCAGGTCCAGCTCTCGCCGCTCGGCGCGGTCAGCTCGACCCGGATGTCCTCGACCGGAGCCTCCAGGCCGTTGTTCGCGAACGCGAACCCCCGCGTGCGCACGCCGATGTGGGCGACGTGCCTTATCCGGTCGGTCGGCTCCGGGAGCGCCGCGAGGGCGCCCGCGCCGACCAGGGCGTCGTACACGTCGAGGCCGTGGGCCCAGGTCTCCATGAAGCGGGCGGTGGCCATCGAGGTGGGCGACATCGGCGGACCGAACCACGGCATCTTCTGGCCGGCCGGGACCGCCCGGAGGGCCTCGGGAAGCGCCGAGCGAGCAGCGTCCCAGCGCGCCAGCAGAGCGTCCGGCGCGAGGTCGCCGATCTCGAGCGCCCGGGCGTCGACGTAGCCGGTCGGGTCGGCGATCGCCTCCAGCACCACCGCGTCCCAGGCCTCCTTGCCCGCCGGGGTGTGGGCGCCGGCGGCGAGGACGGCGACCTCGTCGGTCCAGAGCAGGTGGGCGATCGTGGTCGCGGTCGTCCAGCCCTCGGCGGGCGTCATCGCCCGCCACAGCTCGGTCGGGAGCGGCGCGACGGCCGCCCGCAGGTCGTCGCCCTCGGCCCTCAGGTCGTCGGCGACGTCGTCGAAGACGCTCACTTCTGCTCCTTCTCACGGTTGGTCGAGATCTCCAGGCCGGTCGAGCCGGTCGAGACCAGGGCGGCCTGGAGGGTGGCCGCCCACTGGTCGAGGATCCGGCGACGCCGACGGGCGTCGTCGCCGAGGGTGCTGGCCAGGCCGAGCCCGCGCACCAGGTCGAGCGTCGCCTGCACCAGCTCGCGTACGCCGGGCAGCGACTCGTCGGCCCCCAGCAGCTCGACGGTGAGCCGGTGGGTCTCGCGACCGACCCTGCGCTCGAGCGGACCGACCGCCTCCAGCAGCGTCGCGTCGGTGCGGGCCGCCACCCACAGCTCCAGCGCGGCCGCGAAGACAGCCGAGGAGAAGTGCTCGCCGAGCATCCGCACGACCGCGTGGGTGCGGTTGCGGCCCTTCGGCAGCGCGGCCGCGGCGGCGGCCAGCTCGGAGCCGCGCACCTCGGTCAGGTGGCTGACCGCGGCGACCACCAGGTCGTTCTTGGTCGGGAAGTGGTGCAGCTGCGCTCCCCTGCTGACACCCGCGCGCTCGGAGACGAGCGTCGTGGTGGTGCCGGCGAAGCCCCGCTCCACCAGCAGCTCGACCGTGGCCTCCATCAGCCGAGCCCGCATCGCGCGGGTGCGCTCCTCCTGCGGGACGCGGGCGGCCGTGGTCACCGGGTCAGCCTGCCGTCGTAGAAACAAACAGTCAAGACTGTCGGTAAATGTTCACCTGCAAGACTCCACCCCATGACGAAGACGATCCTGATCACCGGTGCGTCCAGCGGCCTGGGTGCCGAGATGGCCCGCCAGTTCGCGACGCTGGGCTACGACCTCGCGCTGGCCGCCCGTCGTACCGATCGGTTGGAGGAGCTCAAGGCCGAGCTGCTGGCCGAGCACGGCGCACGCCGGATCGCCCTGCGGGCGCTGGACGTCACCGACCACGAGGCGGTCTTCCGCGTGTTCGGCGAGCTCGCCGAGGAGCTGGGCACCATCGACCGCGTGGTGATCAATGCCGGCCTCGGCAAGGGCGCGCGGCTCGGCACCGGCCGCTTCGACGCGAACCGGCAGACCGCGATGACCAACTTCGTCGGCGCGCTGGCCCAGACCGAGGCCGCGATGGAGATCTTCCGGCGCCAGGAGCACGGCCACCTGGTGATGGTGTCCTCGATGTCGGCGATGCGCGGCATGCCCGGCGCGATGACGACGTACGCCGCCACCAAGGCCGGCGTCGCCCACCTGGCCGAGGGGCTGCGGACCGAGCTCTACGGCTCGCGACTGGCCGGCAGGATCAAGGTCACCGTGCTCTACCCGGGCTACATCGCCTCGGAGATGAACGAGCACGTCGAGCAGCAGACGCCGCTGATGGTCTCCACCGAGAAGGGCGTCCGCTCGATGGTCGCGGCCATCGAGAAGGAGGTCGGCGACGCCTGCGTGCCCGCCCTCCCCTGGGCCGCCATGGCGCCGGTCATGAAGCACGCCCCGCTCGCGGTGGTGAAGCGGCTGATCTGAGTCGCAGGTCGGGGGTGTGAGCGCAGCCCAGGGAGTGCGCTCACACCCCCGCCTCCCAGTCCCTGTGGAGGACGGGCCCACGATCTCCCCGACTCGGCGATCGTGGTCGGGTGATCTCCGACGACTGGCAAGACACCGCCCGGCTCCAGGGCGGTCTCATCACCCGTGGTCAGCTGGCAGCGTCCGGCGTCTCTCGGAACTCCATCCGGCATCGCGTCTCCCGCGACCGGTGGCGGCTGCTCACCCCGGCCGTCGTGTGTACGACGACCGGGGAGCTCTCCCGCCGCCAGCGCATGTGGCTGGGCCTCCTGCACGCCGGGCCGGGGTCGATCGTCGGCGACCTGACCGCAGCCGAGGAGTGGGGCCTTCGCAACTGGCATCGCGACGAGATCACCGTCCTGCTCCCTCACGACGACAACCGGCCACCCGCCATCGAGGGCATCGTCTTCCGCAGGTCCCGCCGCGACCTCTCGTCGATGCGACGTCGGCGCGCGGGCGTGCCGATGTGCCGCGTGGAGCCGGCGGTGGTGATGTGGGCGTCGCGGCAGCAGTCGGGTCGCACCGCGGAGGGCGTGCTCGCCGCAACCGTCCAGCAGGGCCTCGCATCGCCGGCCGGGCTGTTCGAGTGGGTGGACCGGCTGTCTCCGCTGCCCAGCGCACGACGCCTACGGGTCGCGCTGACCGAGATCCAGGGTGGGTCTCAGTCCGTCGGCGAGCTCGACGTACGCAGGATGTGCAGGCAGTTCGGGCTCCACGTCCCTGACCGCCAGATTCGCCGTCGGGACGCCTCGGGCCGGCTGCGATTCACCGACTGCGAGTGGCGTCTCGTCGATGGCCGGACCCTGGTGCTCGAGGTCGACGGCGGCTTCCACATGGAGACCGAGCACTGGGAGGACGACATCGCCCGACAACGAGCCCTCAGCGCGACCGACCGGGTGATCGTCCACTGCACCACGCGCGAGCTGCGCGACCTTCCCGAGGCGGTCGCCCGTGATCTGCTCCGCCTCGGCGTGCCGCGCGCCGGGTCGGGGGTGTGAGCGCACACCAGGGAGGGCGCTGACACCCCCGACCTCCCCGGTCGCCCTCAACGGTAGGTGAGCAGGTCGCCGACGAGGTGCTGGTGCTCGTTGTAGGTCAGCAGCCGGGCACCGGTCCGGCCGACGATCACCCGGCTCACCGACGCGTTGGTCAGCACCGTGTTCAGGCGCGACCAGATGGGCCCGATCTCGGCGGCCGGCATCGCCGGAGCCAGCAGTACGGCGCCCAGCGCCGCGATCACCCCACCCGAGCTGACGACCAGCGCGGGACCCGGCTCGGCAGCCACGCGCTCCAGCGCGGCGCTCGACCGGGCCACGAAGTCGGCGTACGGCTCGGGGTAGTCGGCCTGCCCCGCCGCCCAGTGCCCGGTCGCCCGCTCGAACGCCTCCTGGAACGTGCGCCGGTCGGCGGTGTGGTCGACCTCCGCGCCCGTCGTCTCGGCGTGGCGGGCCAGCACCGCGAGGTGGTCGAACTCGGCCCAGTCGGGGTCGACCCGCGCCTCTGGGAGTGCCGTTTGTGCCCGAACGGCACTCTCCGAGACCGAGTCGTTGCCGTTCGTGCCCGAACGGCACTGCTCCGCGGCACCCTCGGCGATGGCCTCCCAGGTCTCCCGGTGGCGCCGCATGCCGCCGTGGACCACCGTCGCGGGTGCCGGGCCGTGCTCGGCGAGCCAGCGGCCGAGGGCCCGGCCCTGGTCCCAGCCGACCGGCGAGAGGACGTCGTAGTCGTCGGCACCGAAGGAAGCCTGGCCGTGCCGGACGAGCAGGATCAGCCCCACCCCGGACCGCCTCAGTGCCCCGCCAGCAGCCGCCGGCAGCGCGACTCGAGGTAGCCGACGGCAGGACCGAAGGCGGCGTAGGCCTCGTTGTGGGTCTGCTTGTGGAAGTAGCGGTACCAGATCTGCTGCGCGATGACGGCCAGCCGGAACAGTCCGAAGACCTCGTAGAACAGCCACTGCTCCTCGGTCAGCGAGAGCCCGCGGGCATCGAGGTAGTGGTCGCGGAAGCGCCGCCGCGTCCACATGCCCGGGGCCGTCGTCGGCTGGCGGCGGAACATCAGGAAGAAGTCGTCGTCGCCGGGCTCGACCCAGTAGGCCATCGCGCCACCGAGGTCCATCAGAGGGTCGCCGACGGTGGCGAGCTCCCAGTCGAGCAGCGCCTTGATCCGGGTCGGGTCGTCGGCATCGAGCACCATGTTGTCGAAGCGGTAGTCGTTGTGGATCATGCACTGACCGACGTCGGCGGGCTGGTTCGCGTCGAGCCAGGCCGTGATGTCGCTCCAGTCGCCCATGTCGTCGGTCGCGGCGTTCGCGAGTCGCGTGGTCCAGCCGCCGACCTGGCGTCGTACGTAGCCGTCGCCCTTGGCCATCGCGGCCAGCTCCGGCACCGACATCACGTCGGCGGAGTGCAGCGCGACGAGGGTGTCGGCGGCCGCGCCGCAGAGCGCGTCGACCTGCCCGGCGCTGATGTCGAAGCCGAACTCGCGCCGCGGGATGAGGCCGTCGACCCGCTCCATGACGTAGAGCTCGCTGCCGATCGGGCTGTCGTCCTCGGTGCAGTAGGCGACCATCTCGGCGACCTGCGGGAAGATCGACGCGAGGCCGTGCTGGATCCGGAACTCCCTGCCCATGTCGTGGGCGCCCTTGGCCTTGGTGCCCGTCGGCGGCCGGCGGAGGATCAGCTCGTGGCCCTGCTGCATGTGCAGCAGGTAGGTCAGGTTGGAGGCACCGCCGGGGAACTGCCGGACCGACTCGATCGGCCCGTGCCCCAGCCACTCGGCGACCGCAACGACGTCGAACGCGTCCTCGTCGCGGACCGGCCGGCTCTCGTCACTCACCTGCGATCCCCTCGAGACGACGGGCCTGCGCCCGCATCACCTGGTCGTACGACGCCCGGTCGCCCCGCTTCAGGTCGTACGCCGCCAGCGCGTCGCGGTCGGGCACGATCAGCTCCTCGCCGCGGTCGATGCCCTCGAGCACCGCCGCCGCGATCGCCTCCGGTCCGCGCGGCGCGTCGGTCACAAGCTTGGTCATCACCTTCACCAGCGCCTGGTCGCGGCCCTCGGCGGAGTCCATCAGCCCGGTGCGGAAGTACGACGGACACACGACGTGCGCGCTCACCCCGTACGCCGCCAGCTCGTGGCCGGTCGTCTCGGTCAGCGCGACGACCGCGGCCTTGGTGGCGTTGTAGCCGGCCATCCCGGCCGGGTGCACGAGCCCGGCGAGCGAGGCGATGTTGACGATCCGGCCGCGGCGCTGCCGCTTGAGCATCGGCGTGAACGTGGCGGTGCCGCGCACGGCGCCGAGCAGGTTGATGTCGACCAGCCGCTGCCACTCGTCCATGCCGGACACGTCGAGGCGGCCGCCGCCCGCGATGCCGGCGTTGTTGACCAGCACGTCCAGCTCGCCCCACGCCTCCTCGACGAGCTGGCGCACCTGGGCCCAGTCGTCGTCGCTGGTGACGTCGAGCTTGAAGATGCCGTCGCCGTAGTCGCGGTCGGTGCGCAGCACGTCCGCACCGCGCGCCTCCCATGCCTCCGCGAGGGCGGCGCCCAGGCCCTGGGCGGCGCCGGTGATCAGGACGCGTTGGTGCGTGGTCTCGGTCACGCTCCCGACCCTAGTGGGTTCCTGTGGTCAGGCTCCGGCCGGCAGCGTGGCGGGAGGACGCGGTCGGCCGATCAGACACTGCGTGGGAACCCCAGGTCGACGCCGCCGTGGCTCGGGTCCAGCCAGCGCGACGTCACGGCCTTCTCGCGGGTGTAGAAGTCCACACCCTGCGGGCCGTAGGCCTTGGCGTCGCCGAACAGCGACTGCTTCCAGCCGCCGAAGGAGTGGTAGGCGACCGGCACCGGGATCGGCACGTTCACGCCCACCATGCCGACCTCGATCTCGTTGACGAAGCGCCGGGCGGCGCCGCCGTCGTTGGTGAAGATCGCGGTGCCGTTTCCGTACCTCCCGCTGTTGATCAGCTCCACCCCCTCGCCGTACGACGACACCCGCACCACCGACAGGACCGGACCGAAGATCTCGTCGGTGTAGACCGTCGAGGTGGTCGGCACCTTGTCGATGAGCGTCGGGCCGAGCCAGAAGCCGCCCGCGCCGCCGTCGGCCTCGACACCCCGGCCGTCGACGACCACCTCGGCACCGTCGTCGGCGGCGAGGTCGATGTAGCCGGCGACCTTGTCGCGGTGGTCGGCGGTGATCAGCGGGCCCATGTCACTCTCGCGGCGGCCGTCGCCCACGACCAGCTTGCCCATCCGCTCGGTGATGCGGCCGATCAGCTCGTCGGCCACGGGGTCGACCGCGACGACGACGGAGACGGCCATGCAGCGCTCCCCGGCCGAGCCGAAGCCGGCGTTGATCGCGGAGTCGGCGACCAGGTCGAGGTCGGCGTCGGGCAGCACCAGCATGTGGTTCTTGGCACCGCCGAGGGCCTGCACCCGCTTGCCGTGGGCGGTACCGGTCTCGTAGACGTGGCGCGCGATGGGGGTCGAGCCGACGAAGGAGATCGCCGCGACGTCGTCGTGGGTGAGCAGCGCGTCGACGGCCTCCTTGTCGCCGTGCACGACGTTGACGACGCCGTCGGGCAGGCCGGCCTCCTTGAGCCGCTCGGCCAGCCAGACGGCCGCGCTCGGGTCCTTCTCGCTCGGCTTGAGCACCACGGTGTTGCCGGCCGCGACGGCGACGGGCAGGAACCAGAGCGGCACCATCGCCGGGAAGTTGAACGGGCTGATGATCGCGACGACACCCAGCGGCTGGCGCAGCGAGTAGACGTCGACGCCGGTCGAGGCGTTCGCGGAGAAGCCGCCCTTGGACAGGTGTGCCATGCCGCAGGCGAACTCGACGACCTCCAGCCCGCGCGCGACCTCGCCGGCCGCGTCGGAGAGCACCTTGCCGTGCTCGCCGGTGATGATCTCGGCGAGCTCGTCCTTGCGCGCGTTGAGGATCTCGCGGAAGGCGAACATCACCTGCGTGCGCTTCGCGATCGAGGCCCCGCCCCAGGCCGGGAAGGCCGCCCTCGCGGAGGCCACCGCGGCGTCGACGTCGGCGGCGGACGCGTAGCGGACCTGCTTGGTCACCTCGCCGAGCGCCGGGTCGTAGACCGCTCCCGTGCGGGTGGACTCACCCTTGGCGGGCGCTCCGTCGATCCAGTGGTCGAGCATCTCGGTGTTCATCTCACAGCTCCTTGTCCAGCAGGGTCAGCACCTCGTCGTACGTCGCCAGCGCCTCGGCCACCTCATCGGCGGTGACCACGCAGGGCGGTACGACGTGGATGCGGTTGTCGGCGGTGAACGGCAGCAGGTCGCGGGCGATCAGCTCGGCCTTGGCACGTGCGACTCCAGCGGCCGGCAGCGGCGCGCGGGTCTCGCGGTCGGCCACCAGCTCGAGGGCCCAGAACACTCCCGTGCCCCGGGCCTCCCCCACGACGCTATGCCGCTCGGCCAGCTCGCGCAGCCCCGGCCCGAGGACGTCGGCGCCGATCGCCTTCGCGTTGGCCACGATGCCCTCGGACTCCATGGCGTCCAGCGCCGCGACGATCGAGGCCGCCGCCAGCGGGTGGCCGCTGTAGGTCAGGCCGCCGGGGAAGACCTGGTCGTCGAAGGTCGCCGCGATCTCGCGATCGACGATCACGCCGCCGACCGGCACGTAGCCGGAGTTGACGCCCTTGGCGAAGGTGATCAGGTCGGGGCGGACGTCGTACGCGTCGAGGGCGAGCCACTCGCCGGTGCGGCCGAACCCGGCCATCACCTCGTCGAGGATCAGCACGATGTCGAACTCGTCGGCAAGGGCGCGCACGCCGGGCAGGTAGCCGGCCGGCGGCATGAGGACGCCGGCCGTTCCGGGGATGGTCTCGAGCAGGATCGCCGCGATGGTGGCCGGCCCCTCGCACTCGATCACCCGCCGCAGGTGCCGCAGCGCCCGCTCGCACTCCTGCTCGGGCGAGGTGGCCCAGAACTCCGAGCGGTAGAGGTAGGGACCGAACGCGTGCACGTGGCCGCGTGCGAACTCATTGGGCAGCCGTCGCCAGTCGCCGGTCGCGTTGACCGCGGCGCCGGTGTTGCCGTGGTAGCTGCGGTAGCGGCTGATCACCTTGTCGCGACCGGTGTGCCGGCGTGCCATCCGGATGGCGTTCTCGACGGCGTCGGCGCCGCCGTTGGTGAAGAAGACCTTGTCCATGCCCGCGGGCGCCCGGTCGGTGATGCGACGGGCGGCCTCGCCGCGGGTCAGGTTGGCGGTCGCCGGTCCGATCGTCGCGAGCGTCGCCGCCTGCTCCTGGATCGCCGCCACCACCGCAGGGTGGCCGTAGCCGATGTTGACGTTGACCAGCTGGCTGGAGAAGTCGAGGTAGGTCCGCCCGGCGTGGTCCCACACCCGGGTGCCCCTCCCGCCGGCGATCGGCACCGGCGCGAGGTGCGCCTGCGCGGACCAGGAGTGGAAGACGTGATCCCTGTCGAGATCGAGGGTGAGCCGGTCGAGGTCCTCGCTCATGACTATCGGTTCCTTGGTCGCGCACGGCATGTGTCGATGGAATGCGTGGCGATCATGTCAGACAGCGACTGATTCCGCAGCACCGGTCACTTGTCGTGGCGGGCGGGGGCGTGGCGGGCGGGGGCGTGGCGGGCTGTAACACGCTGTTGGCGGACCTGGTCGGTCATTCGCTGCTGTAGAAGGTCGTCGCAGCGACGTACAACAGCAGCGAACGACGTAGTAGGCCAGCAGACGACGTGTTACAGCCCTCCACACGCCGGTACGCCGACGGGCCGGCCTCCCTGAGGAGAGCCGGCCCGTCGGTTCGTGCTGTGCTGCTGGATCAGGCGGGGAAGGACTCGCCCTTCGCCGCCATGTCGCGGAGGTGCTGGGTGGCCTTGAACCGGTCGCCGTACTTCTCGGCCAGCTCGTCGGCGCGCTCGAGGAACGCCTCGATGCCGATCGAGCCGTCGGCGGCCTCGTAGCCGGTGATGAACTGCGCGGCGCCACCGGTCTGCGGGGGGAAGCCGATGCCGAAGATCGAGCCGATGTTCGCGTGGGCGGCCGAGGTGACGACGCCCTCCTCGAAGCACTTGGCGGTCTCGAGGGCCTCGGCGAACAGCATCCGGTCCTTGATGTCCTGCAGCGGGATCTGCTGCTCGGCCACCGGGAACAGGTCCGCGAGACCCGACCAGATCGACCCGCGCCTGCCGTCGGCGTAGTCGTAGAAGCCGGCGCCGCGGAGCTTGCCCGCGCGACCCGCCTCCAGCATCTTCGTGACGACCTTGGAGCCCGGGTGGACGGGCATGTCGGGCTCGGCCTCGAGGGTCGCCTTGGCGATCTTGTCCATCAGCTCGAGGTTGAGCTCGTCGGACAGCTGCAGCACCGGTGCCGGGTAGCCGGCCTGGGTGGTGGCGCGCTCGATGGAGTACGGCGCCACGCCCTCGGCCAGCATCGCCATGCCCTCGTTGACCATGTAGCCGATGACGCGCGAGGTGTAGAAGCCGCGCGAGTCGTGGGCGATCATCGGGGTCTTCTTGATGGCCAGCGTGACGTCGTACGCCTGGGCGAGGGTCTCGTCGGACGACTCGGCGCCCTTGATGATCTCGACCAGCGGCATCTTGTCGACCGGGCTGAAGAAGTGCAGGCCGATGAAGCGCGAGGCGTCGCCGTTGATGCCCTTGGCCAGCTCGGTGATCGGCAGCGTCGAGGTGTTCGAGCAGAGCAGCGCGCCGTCGGCGAGGTGCGGGATGACCTCGTTGAAGACCTGCTGCTTGAGCTCGACGTTCTCGAAGACCGCCTCGACGACCAGGTCGGCGCCGGCCGCGTCGGCCGCGTCGACGGTCGGGGTGATCCGGGCGAGCAGCTCGTCGGACAGCTCCTGCGTGAGCTTGCCGCGCGAGACGGCCTTCTCGTTGATGCCCGCGGAGTAGGCCTTGCCCTTCTCGGCAGCCTCGATCGCGACGTCCTTGAGGACGACCTCGACACCCGCACGCGCGAGGACGTAGGCGATGCCCGCGCCCATCATGCCGGCGCCGAGGACGACGGCCTTCTTGGGCATGAACTTCTCGACGCCGTCGGGGCGCTCCTTGCCGGCGTTGATCGAGCCGAGGTCGAAGAAGAACGCCTGGATCATGTTCTTCGCCTGCTGGCTGGTGACCAGCTTGGTGAAGTAGCGCGACTCGATCCGCGTAGCGGTCTCGAAGTCGACACCGAGGCCCTCGACCGTCGCGGCGAGGATCGCCTTCGGCGCGTTCATGTTCGTCTGCTTGAGCTGCTTGCGCAGCATCGGCGCGAACGCCGGCAGGAACGCGGCGAGGGACGGGCTCGACGGCGAGCCGCCCGGGATCTTGTAGCCGGGCTGGTCCCACGGCTGCGCGGTGGCGTCGGGGTTGGCCTTGATCCACGCCTTGGCGGCCGGGACGAGCTCGTCCTGGGTGGCGACGAGCTCGTCGACCAGCCCCTTGTCCTTCGCGGCGGCCGGCTTGAACTCGGCACCGGTCGCGGTGATCTCGGTCATCGCCGTCATCAGGCCGAACATGCGCGCGATGCGGGTGACGCCGCCGCCGCCGGGCAGCAGGCCGAGCTTCACCTCGGGCAGGCCGATGGGGTACTTGCCGTCGAGCGCGACCCGGTGGTTGGTCGCGAGAGCGATCTCGAGCCCACCGCCGAGCGCGGCGCCGTTGATGGCGGCGACGACCGGCTTGGGGAAGGTCTCCAGCCTGCGCAGGGTCGCCTTGATGCCCTCCACCTCGTCGAACACCTCGGCGGCGTTCTCGGGGCGGATCGCCATCATGTTCTTCAGGTCGCCGCCGGCGAAGAAGGTCTTCTTGGCGGACGCGACGACGACGCCGCTCACCTGGTCCTGCTCGGCGTAGAGGCGGTCGACCGCCGCCTCCATCGAGCTCTTGTAGAGCTCGTTCATGGTGTTGGCCGACTGGTTCGGGTCGTCCAGGGTGAGGGTGACGATGCCGTCCGCGTCGATGTCGTAACGGACAGAGCTCTGCTCGGTCATCTGCTTCTTCCTTCTCTCTGTCCGGGTCTCAGACGATCTCGACGATCGTGGCGATGCCCATGCCGGCGCCGACGCAGAGCGTGGCGAGGCCGCGCTTCTTGCCCTGGCGGATGAGCTCGTCGACGAGGGTGCCGAGGATGATCGCACCGGTCGCGCCCAGCGGGTGGCCCATGGCCATGGCGCCGCCGTTGACGTTGGTGACCTCCTGGCTGATGCCCATGTCCTTCATGAACCGCAGGGCCACCGAGGCGAACGCCTCGTTGATCTCCCACAGGTCGATGTCCTCGGCCTTGAGGCCGGCCTTCGCCAGGGCCTTGTTGGCGGCCGGGGCCGGACCGGTCAGCATGATCGTCGGCTCGGAGCCGATGACGGCCGTGGCGACGATCTTGGCCTTCGGGGTGAGGCCGTGCTTCTTGCCGGCCTCCTCGCTGCCGATGAGGACCAGCGCGGCGCCGTCCACGATGCCGGAGGAGTTGCCGGCGTGGTGGACGTGGTTGATCGCCTCGACGTCGGTGTACTTCGAGAGCGCGACGTCGTCGAAGCCGACCTCGCCGCCCTGCTGCAGGAACGACGGCTTGAGGCCGGAGAGCGACTCGACGCTCGTGTCAGGGCGGACGGTCTCGTCCTTGTCCAGGACGGTCAGGCCGTTCTGGTCCTTCACCGGCACGACGCAGTCGTCGTAGTAGCCGTTGGCCCACGCCTTGGCGGCACGCGCGTGCGACTGGGCGGCCAGGGCGTCGACGTCCTCGCGGGTGAAGCCCTCGAGGGTCGCGATCAGGTCCGCACCGATGCCCTGCGGGACGAAGCCGGTGTCGAGGCTGGTCTTCGGGTCCTGGGCCCAGGCGCCGCCGTTGGTGCCCATCGGCACCCGGCTCATCGCCTCGACGCCACCGGCGAGGATCAGGTCCTCCCAGCCGGAGCGGACGCGAGCGGCGGCCTGGTTGACGGCCTCGAGGCCGGAGGCGCAGAACCGGTCGAGCTGTACGCCGGCGACGGTCTCGGCCAGGCCGGCCTTGATGGCAGCGACGCGAGCGATGTCCGAGCCCTGCTCGGCGATGGGGGTGACGCAGCCGAGGATGACGTCGTCGATCCCGGCCGTGTCGAGGCTCGGGTTGCGCTCCTCGATCGCGTTCATGAGGGTCACGACGAGGTCGATCGACTTGACCTCGTGCAGCGAGCCGGTCTTCTTGCCGCGACCGCGCGGGGTCCGCACGTGGTCGTAGATGAATGCTTCTGCCATGACCGTCCTTGTCTGGGCTGGCTGGTCGAATGCCTGCGCGGCGGAGAAGTCGCCGCGCCGGTGGGCCCGTGTTGGTCTCCAGGCCCTCGGGTTGATTGTGACACTATTACTGTCATGGTCAAGGCGCAGGCGGTGGACATATGACGGACACCACACTGCTGTCCCTCACCGAACTGACCGAGCGGACCGGTCTCAGCGTCCGCACGATCCGCTTCTACCGGTCGCGCGGCCTGATCCCGCCACCGATCCGCCGCGGCCGGGCCGGCTACTACGACGCCGGCCACGTCGCCCGCCTCGAGCTGGTCCAGGAGCTGCAGCAGCACGGCTTCACCCTCGGCGCCATCGAGAAGTACGTCGCGCAGCTTCCCGAGGACGCCTCGCCGGACGAGATCGCGCTGGCACGCACCATGGTCGCCCCCTGGGAGGAGGACGTCCCTGTCGAGATGACCAAGGAGCAGCTCGACGCCCGCAGCGGCCGCGAGCTCTCGAACGAGGACATCGCCACGCTCCACGCCCTCGGCCTCGTACGACGCCGCCGGTCGTCGTACCTCGTCAACGGGAGCCAGCTGTCCAGCGGCCTGCGCCTGCTCGAGCTCGGCTTCCCGCGGGAGGTCGCGCTCGCGTCCGCCGCGGTCTACCAGGAGCACGGCGAGCAGATGGCCAAGGAGCTGTGGGACGTCATCAACGACCAGCTCGCCCCGCTGTACGACGACGCCGAGCCCGCG
Organism: Nocardioidaceae bacterium; assembly: GCA_009780515.1. Taxonomy (GTDB): domain Bacteria; phylum Actinomycetota; class Actinomycetes; order Propionibacteriales; family Nocardioidaceae; genus Nocardioides. The sequence continues at coordinate 61,006 of WQZX01000011.1, forward strand.
CACCTCCGCGAGATCATGCTGCGGCTGCGACCGCTGTCGATCGGCGGCCTGGTGAGCGCCTACGAGAGCGCACTCACCCGCGGCGCACGGACCTTCCGGCGCCGCGGCTGATCACGAGAACCGCAGGACGCCGTCGTCGATCCTGCTGCGGTTGATGACGTTGCGGTCCTTGATGTAGTTCTGGTCCAGCCTCCACGGCGCGCGGTCGCCCTGGCTGGGCAGGAGGTGCGCCGAGCGCTGGACGTAGCCGGCCTTGAAGTCGAGCAGCGGGCTGCGCTCGACGTCGGCCTCGACCTGCGCGGTCGCGCTGCGGTAGCCGTGCTTGCGCATGTGCGCCAGCAGCCGGCAGGCGTAGTCGATGACCAGGTCGGCCTTGAGCGTCCACGACGCGTTGGTGTAGCCGATGGTGAACACGAAGTTCGGCACGCCCGAGAGCATCAGCGACTTGTAGGCCAGCGTCGAGGTGTAGTCGACCTTCTCGCCGTCGACGCTCAGGTCGACCCCGCCGAACGGCACCAGGAGCTGGAAGCCGGTCGCGGTGATGACGACGTCGGCCTCGATCTCCTCGCCGGAGGCCAGCCGCACGCCCTTCTCGGTGAACGTCGCGATCGTGTCGGTCGCGATCGACGCCGTGCCCGCGCGGAGCGCCTTGAAGAGGTCGCCGTCGGGGACGAAGCAGAGGCGCTGCTCCCACGGGTTGTACGGCGGGTCGAAGTGCGGGTCGAGAGGCACGTCGGCCGGCAGCTGCTTGGCGGTCTCCTTGCGGATGAAGCCGCGCGAGCGCTCGGGCCAGCGCATCGAGAGCTGGTAGAAGACCACCGCCTGCAGGATGTTGGCCCACCGGACGATCGGGTAGCTGAGCTTGTAAGGCACCTTCGCCCGACCCAGCAGCTGGGCCAGCGGGTCGCGTCCCGGCCGGCTCAGGATGTAGGTCGGCGTGCGCTGCAGCATCGTGACGTGCTCCGCGTCGGGCGCCATGGCCGGCACCAGCGTCACGGCGGTCGCGCCGCTGCCGATCACGAGCACC
>WQZX01000012.1 GCA_009780515.1 Nocardioidaceae bacterium
AAGCTCGACCACCTGGGTCAGGGCGCGACCGCCCGCCAGCCGGCGGCGGCGCGAAACCGCAAGCCGCCTTCTCCCCGTCGCTGCTGTCGGTCTGCAGCTCCGCGGCGGGTGAGAAGAGCCCGATCGCCAGGGGTCTCGACAAGCTCGACCACCCTGGGTCGGGACCCGCCACCCGACAGCCGGCGACGGCGCCCGACCGAAGCCCCTGTCGCGTAGCTGCTGTCGGTCGCAAGCCCGGCGGCGCGCAAGCGGATGTCCGGTCAGCCGTTGGCTCCGATGCGCGCTCGTACGGCGACGATTGCGTGAATCAACCGGCGGTCCCGTACCTTGGGTACGTCGACTCGTGCAGTTCTCACCGCGAGTTGTCGGCATGTCGAAGCGTCTGGTCTGAACGATCGTGACCGGGTCCGCTCCATGTTCGTCCGTCCGGCAGCCGCCGGGTCCGGCACCGGTGAGGCAAGTGCACAGATTGCGACGTACCACCATGTCTTCCTTCATCGACCTCGGCGTGCCCGCGGACCTGACCGACGTCCTCAAGGGCCTCGGCATCGAGACCCCGACGCCTATCCAGGCCGCGACGCTGCCGGACTCGCTGGCCGGGCGGGACGTGCTCGGCCGTGGCCGGACCGGCTCCGGCAAGACCTTCGCGTTCCTGCTGCCCGTCGTGGCCCGGCTGAGCGGCGGTCAGCGTGCCAGGAGCCGTACGCCGCGAGCGCTGATCATGGCGCCGACGCGTGAGCTCGTGACCCAGATCGAGGAGTCGCTGCGGCCGCTGGCCGAGGTGAGCGGTCTCAAGGTCCGCACCGTCTTCGGCGGCGTCGGCCAGAACCCGCAGGTGAACGCGCTGCGTGCCGGCGTCGACATCGTCGTCGCCTGCCCGGGCCGGCTCGAGGACCTCATCCAGCAGGGCCACTGCGACCTGTCCCAGGTCGAGGTGACCGTGCTCGACGAGGCCGACCACATGGCCGACCTCGGCTTCCTGCCCGTCGTACGACGCCTGCTCGGCCAGACGCCGACGCAGGGCCAGCGCCTGTTCTTCTCGGCCACGCTGGACAAGGCCGTCGACGCGCTGACCCGGCAGTTCCTGACCAGCCCGGTGACGCACGAGGCCGACTCGGCCCAGTCGCCGGTCGCGACGATGACCCACCACGTCCTGCAGGTCGAGCGCGACAACCGGCTCGCGATCCTCACCGACCTCACCAGCGCGCCGGGTCGCACGGTCGTCTTCGCGCGGACCAAGCACGGCGCCAAGGGTCTGGCCCGCCAGCTCAACCGCAACGGCGTGCCCGCCGTCGACCTGCACGGCAATCTCGGCCAGAACGCCCGAACCCGCAACCTCGAGGCGTTCCACGAGGGTCGCGCGACGGTGCTGGTGGCGACCGACATCGCGGCCCGCGGCATCCACGTCGATGATGTGACGCTGGTCGTGCACGCCGACCCGCCGGCCGAGCACAAGGCCTACCTGCACCGCTCGGGCCGCACCGCCCGCGCGGGCAGCGAGGGCACGGTCGTCACGCTGATGACCCGCGAGCAGGCCGGGGACGTGCGCAGCCTCACCAAGGCCGCCGGCATCCGCCCGATCCACACCAGCGTCAACGACGCGAGCCACCCTGTCCTCGTCGAGATCGCGCCCGGCGACCGCGTGCGCCCCGGCGCCTACCTGGCGCCGACGGCTCCCGGTCAGGGCGGCGGCGGTCGTCCGCCCCGTCAGAAGCCGGCCGGCTCGGGCACGAGCAACGGCGGCAGCAAGTCCCGCTCCCGCCGCAAGCCCCGCGGCAGCGGCGGCAACGCTGGCAGCGCCGCCGGCGGTACGCCGAAGGCCGGCGCCTCGACCAGGTCGGGCGGTCAGCGACGCGGCGGCGGCCAGCGCCGGTCCGGCAGCGGCTCGGGCTCGGGCAGCGGTGGCTCCGGCCACAGTGCGGCGGGCTTCAGCTCCGGCCAGCGCCGCCGCTGACCTCGAGGCGGGATATCCTCGCCGAAATCAACCACGCCTGCGGCGGGGGAAGCCGGTCGAAGCCCGGCGCTGACCCGCAACCGTAGGCCGCGTCGACCGGGTGACGCGGCGAGCCGGAGCACCTTCCGCGGGCGTCCTGACACCAACGCTGTCGTGGAACGCAGCGGGTCGGGTCCCGGTCCAGCACCGTGGCACCTCCCGCAGGCAACAGCGGGAAGGATCCACATGACCCGGTCCGTACGCCGATGGAGCGCCGTCGCCGCGACGACGCTGCTCGCCCTGGGCCTCACCGCCTGCGGCGGCAACAGCTCGGACACGTCGTCCGCCCCGGCCGCCGTGCCGCAGGCCGCCACCGACGCCGTCACCTGGCTGACCGGCCAGCTGGAGAACGGCGTGCTGGTCAACCACCAGTACAAGACCAACGACGACAGCACGACGGTCGAGCTGGCCTACGGCGTACGCGCCATCGACCCGAGGTCTCCCGCGCTCGCGACGATCGGCAAGGCCCTGGCCAAGGACGCGAAGACCTACAGCCACCCCGGCAAGGAGATCTACTCCGGCGCCACCGCCAAGCTGCTGAGCTTCGCGACCGACACCGGCGCCGACCCGACGTCCTTCGGCGGGCTGGACCTCGTCAAGCAGATGGATGGCCTGACCGCCGCGTCCGGCCGCATCGCCGACGTCAGCAAGTACGGCGACTACGCCAACACCTTCGGCCAGACCTGGGCCGTCCGCGGTCTGCTGAACGCGAGGTCGAAGGAGGCGCCCGCCGCCGAGCGGTTCCTGCTCCAGCAGCAGTGCCCCGCGGGCTTCTTCCGCCAGGACTTCTCCAAGCCGGGCGCGAAGGACCAGGGCTGCTCGGGCAAGGACCAGCCCTCGATCGACACCACCGCGCTTGTCGTCGTGCTGCTCGACGACAAGGCGTCCGGCGACCAGGCCCTGGCGAGCGCCATCGACAAGGCGGCCGCGTGGCTGAAGGGCCAGCAGGCCAAGGACGGCTCGTTCGTGCTCGACTCGGCGCCGGGCGGCAACGGTGCGTCCAACGCCAACAGCACCGGCCTCGCCGCCTCGGCGCTGCGGCTCGCGGGCGACGACGCCGGTGCGGCGAAGGCCGCGACCTGGGTCCGTGCCCACCAGCTGCCGAGCGGCTGCAAGGGCGAGCTGGCAGGGGAGGCCGGCGCGATCGGCTACGACGCCCCGACGCTCGTGGAGGCCGGTCGCGGCGGCATCACCGCCAAGACGGCGTACACCTGGCGGCTCGCGACCGCGCAGGCCGCGCCCGCCCTGCTGTCGGTGCCCGCCTCCGCCCCGGCAGCGGACTGCCCGGCGAGCTGATCGCGACGTGAGCCGAGCACGCCGCTGGGCGGCCGCCGCGGGCCTCGTGCTCGCGGCGGCCCTCACCGGCGCGCCCGCGCACGCGGCTCCCACGGCGTCGCCGAGCCCGCAGCCCTGCCGCGGTGTGACCGTGGCCGTGGACTTCAACGAGCTCGGCGGCGGCGAGCAGCTGGGCTGCGCGCCGCACGCAGGCACCGCCGCGCAGGCCTTCGCGGCGGCGGGGTTCGACCTGGAGTACCAGCCCGACATGCAGGGCTTCGTGTGCACCGTCCAGGGCGTCCCGGACGACCGCGACTGCACCTCCGGAAGCTCCTACTGGAGCCTGTGGTGGAGCCCCGGCGGCACCGGCTGGACCTATGCGACGCTCGGCGCGAAGTCGCTCGACGTGCGCCCCGGCGACGCGATCGCGTTCACCTGGCACCAGGGCAAGGGCAAGGCGGACCCGCCCGCCCTCGCCCCGACCGGTACGCCGTCGGCGACCGCGCGCACCTCCGCCCCCGCGCAGCGGCCGACCGCGCACCACTCCGCCACCGGCACCTGGCTCGCCGTCGGGCTGGGTGTCGTCGTGGTCGGTGCGGCCGCCGGCGTACCCCTGGCGAGGCGGCGACGTGGGCGATGACGGGGATGATCGGACCGTGAGCCGAGTGCCGCGCGACCTGCACCCGGTGGCCTGGTGGTGCTGGGCCATCGGGCTGGCGGTCTACGCCTCGTGCACGACCAACCCGATCCTGCTCCTGCTGCTGGTCGTCGTGGCCAGCCTCACCGTGCTGACCTGCCGCTCCGACCAGACCTGGGCGCGGTCCTACCGGCTCTACCTCTGGCTCGCGCTCTGGGTGGTCGTCATCCGCATCGCGTTCCGCGTCGTGCTGGGCGACGACACCCAGGGCCACACGATCCTCGCGCTGCCACAGATCCCGCTGCCGTCCTGGGCCGCCGGCATCACCCTGCTCGGCGACTTCACCCGCGAGGAGCTCGTCGCCGCCGTCGACGAGGGCCTCCGTCTGGCCGCGCTGCTCCTCGCCGTCGGTGCCGCCAATGCGCTCGCCAACCCGAAGCGGCTGATGAAGTCGCTCCCGCCGGCGCTCTACGAGATCGGCACCGCCATGGTCGTGGCGATCACGGTCATCCCGCAGCTCGCGGACAGCGCCGCGCGCGTGCGTGCCGCCCAGGCTCTCCGGGGTGGTCCGGCCGGCCGGTTCCGCCGGGTCAGGGGACTACGTCGGACGCTGGTGCCGATCCTCGAGGACGCCTTCGAGCGCTCGCTCGCGCTTGCCGCCGGCATGGACGCCCGCGGCTACGGCCGCAGCGGCGACGCGTCGCCTGCCCAGCGCCGCTCGACGGGCGGCCTGATGCTCGCCGGCCTGGCCGGCGTCCTCGTCGGCGTGTACGCCGTGCTCGACCAGTCCGCGCCCCGGCTGCTCGCGGTGCCGATGCTCGCGCTCGGTGCGGCGCTCGCGATCGCGGGCTTCGTGCTGGCCGGGCGTCGGGTGCGTCGTACCCGCTACCGCGCGGACTCCTGGCGGGTGCCGGAGATCGTGGTCGCGCTGTCCGGCCTCGCCGTGGCGGTGGGCGGGTGGTCCGTGCGCCACTGGGACTTCTCCGTCGCGCAGCCGCAGGTCACCACCTGGCCTGCGGTGACCTGGTGGGCGGTCGCGGTGCTGCTGGCCGGCCTGGTGCCGGTCTGGGTCGCGCCCCCGCCGCTGCGCCGCCTCACCGACGTCGCGTCGCCGCGGCCGGTCGCCGCGACGGCCCTGCCGGAGGCGGTGGGCGCCCGATGATGGAGCTGCGCCGCATCACGCTGAGGTACGCCGACAGCGCCCGGCCGGTGCTCGACGAGGTCGACCTGACCATCGGCGCAGGCGAGCTCACCGTGCTGGCCGGGCCGACCGGCGCGGGCAAGTCCACGCTGCTCGGCGTGGTCGCCGGGCTGGTGCCCGGCTTCACCGGCGGCCGGCTGACCGGCGACGTGCTGCTCGACGGCGAGTCCGTCATCGACCTGCCGGCCCGTGAGCGTGCCCACGCGGTGGGCTTCGTCGGCCAGAACCCGCCGGCCTGGTTCGTCACCGACACGGTGGAGGAGGAGCTCGCCTTCGGGATGGAGCAGCTCGGTCTCGCCCCGGCCACGATGCGCCGACGGGTCGAGGAGACCCTGGACCTGCTCGGCATCGCCGACCTCCGTCAACGCGATCTCCGCACGCTCTCGGGAGGCCAGCAGCAGCGTGTCGCGATCGGGTCGGTGCTGACCACGCACCCGCGGCTCCTGGTGCTCGACGAGCCGACGTCGGCGCTGGACCCGACCGCCGCCGAGGACGTGCTCGCCACGATCACCCGGCTGGTGCACGACCTGGACGTGGCGGTGCTGGTCGCCGAGCACCGGCTGGAGCGCGTCGTACCGTTCGCGGACCGGATGGCCGTCCTGGACGGCTCGGGCGCGCTGCGGGTGGGCGATCCCGCGACGATCCTGCACGACAGCCCGGTCGCGCCGCCGCTGGTCGAGCTCGGCCGGCTCCTCGGCTGGGAGCCGCTCCCGCTGACCGTCCGTGAGGCGCGTCGGCGGCGTCCCGACCTGCCGGCTGCGCAGGGTCGTGTGCCTGAGACATCGCCCAGACGGGGTGTGGGGCACACGACCCCCACCAGCACTCCCGCCGGCACCAGCACCGCCCGCGGGCTCACCGTCCTCCACGGTCGCAGCCCGGCCCTGCTCGACGTGGACCTCGAGCTCGATTCGGGCACGGTCACCGCGCTGATGGGCCGCAACGGAGCCGGGAAGTCCACGCTGCTGTGGACCCTCCAGGGCGCGCACGCCCCGGCGAGCGGCAGCGTCCGCGTCGGCGACGCCGATCCGGCCCGCCTGAAGGCCGCCGAGCGTCGCACGCTCGTCGGTCTCGTGCCGCAGACGCCCGCGGACCTGCTCTACCTCGAGACGGTCGCCGAGGAGTGTGAGGCCGCCGACCGGGCGGGCACCCACGCCGAGGGCACCTGCGCCAAGCTGCTCGACACGATCGCGCCGGGTATCGACCCCGCCACCCATCCGCGCGACCTCTCCGAGGGCCAGCGCCTCGCGCTCGCGGTGGCCATCGTGCTGACCGACGCGCCCCCGCTGCTGCTCCTGGACGAACCGACGCGCGGGCTCGACTACGCCGCCAAGCACGCCCTCACCGAGGCGCTGCGCCGGCTCGCCGCCGACGGCCGCACGGTCCTCGTCGCGACCCACGACGTCGAGTTCGTCGCGCAGGTCGCCGACGACGTCGTCGTGCTCGCCGAGGGCGAGGTCGTCTCCCGGGGACCGGTGGCGCGCGTGGTCGCGGAGTCGCCGGCCTTCGCCCCGCAGGTGATGAAGGTGCTCGGCCCGGGCTGGCTCACCGTCGACGACGTGGCCGCCGCGCTCCGCTCATCCGGAGGTACGCCGTGAGCCGGGCCGTGCCGCTGCGCCTCCGGTCGAGCATCGTGCTGGGGCTGGTCACCGTGATCGGCCTGATGATGCTCGGCTGGCCGCTCCTGCTCCGGGCCGACCCGGCCAACCCGCGGGTGGACCCGCCGTTCCTCTTCCTGCTGCTCCTGCCGCTGCTGCTGGCGGTGGTGCTGGCCGAGCTCAGCGAGGGCGGGATGGACTCGCGGGTGCTCGCGATCCTCGGCGTGCTCAGCGCGGTCAACGCGGTGCTGCGCGGCTTCAGCGCGGGCACGGCCGGCCTGGAGCTGGTGTTCTTCCTGCTCATCCTCGGCGGCCGGGTGTTCGGGGCCGGGTTCGGCTTCCTGCTCGGCTGCACCTCGCTGCTCGCCTCGGCCCTGCTGACCGCGGGCGTCGGGCCGTGGCTGCCCTTCCAGATGCTCGTCGCGGGGTGGGTCGGTCTCGGGGCCGGACTGCTGCCGCGCCGGGTCACCGGCCGTCGCGAGATCGCCCTGCTGGTCGCGTACGGCGTGCTGGCGGCGTACCTCTACGGGCTGCTGATGAACCTCTGGGGCTGGCCGTTCATCGCCGGCATCCAGGCGGCCGGACACGACGGGACGGACCTGGCCTACGTGCCCGGCGGGCCCCTGGGCGAGAACCTCCACCGGTTCCTCGTCTACACGCTGCTGACGTCGACCGGCGGCTGGGACTCCGGCCGCGCGATCACCAACGCGCTCGCGCTCGCCATCCTCGGCCCGGCCGTGCTCACCACGCTGCGCCGCGCGGCACGCAAGGCGCGCGTGGAGCGCAAGGCGCGCGTGGAGCGCGTGGAACCTCTGGAGCCCGACCCGATCTAGGGCTGGATCAGCAGGATCCGGTCGGTGGCCTTGCCGGCCTTGCCGTGCTTGGCGCCGTCGGTGTTGCTGGTGCCGAGCCAGAGCTGGCCGTCGGGGGAGAGCGCGATCGAGCGGAGGGCGCCGTACCTGCTCGCCGCGCCCTTGCTGCCGCCGAAGTACGGCGTCGTGTCGCCCGCCTGGCCGTCGTCGACCTTGATCCGCCAGAGGTTCTGGCCCTGCACGCCGGTCAGCCACAGGTAGCCGCCGACGAACGCGAGGCCGCCCGGGGTCGCGCGCTGGGGCGCCCAGGTGATGGCCGGTCGCGTCAGCGACTTGCCGCCGCTGTTGCCCTCGACCTTGGGCCAGCCGGCGTTCGCGCCGGGCAGGACGTGGTTGAGCTCGTCCTGCTGGACGCCGGCGTCGGTCGCCCACAGCTGGCCGTTGCCGTCGAACGCGAGGCCGAGGACGTCGCGGAAGCCGCTCGCCCACACCGGGCCCTTGCCCGGGTTGCCGGACGCGGGCTTGCCATCGGGGGCGACGCGCAGGATCTTGCCGGCGAGCGACGTGGGGCTCTTGGCCAGCTGCGGCCTGCCGGCGTCGCCGGTGCCGACGTACAGGTCGCCGTCGGGGCCGAACCTCAGCTGGCCGCCGTTGTCGGTGCGGCCGGCGGGGATGCCCTTGATGATCACCGTCGGCTGGCCGAGACCGGCGTCGCTGAGCGGCATCCGGACGACGCGGTTGTCCTTCTTCGTCGTCTCGTAGAAGTAGAGCGAGGGATTGGCGGAGAAGTCGGGGGAGACCGCGACGCCGAGGAGGCCGCCGTCGCCCTTGGAGTCGATGCCCGTCTTGATCCGGCCGAGGTCGGTCACGCTCGCCGAGCTGCTGCCGTTCTGGCTCGGCGGGGTGATCAGCAGGATCCGGCCGGTGGTGCGCTCGGTGACGACGCCGACGCCGTTCGGCAGGAAGTCCAGGCCCCACGGGGTGGTCAGGTCGGAGTCGGCCGTGCCGACGACGTTCGGGATGCCGTCGAAGGTCTGCGCGGCGCTGTCCGTCCCGGTCGGTACGGCGGTCATCGACGGCTCCACCTGGACCGCGACCTCGTTGCCGCCCTGGCCGCACGCGGCGAGGAGCAGCGCGCCCGCCGCCAGCAGGCCGGCCGCCGTGGTGATCCTTGCCATCAGTCGTCCACCTTCGCGAGGAACTCGAGGAGCAGCTCGTGGATCCGCTCCGGCTGCTCGAGCTGCAGGAAGTGCGAGCCGCGCAGCTCGATGTAGTCGGCGTCCTCGATGCGCGCCGCGGCGGAGGCCATGTCGCGGGCGCCGGCCAGCACGTCCCACGACGCCGCGACGAAGCGGCAGGGCACGTGGATCGAGCTCAGCGAGACGCGGGTGTGACGGGAGGTCGAGATCGCCAGGTGGGCGTACCAGTCGACCGGCGTGGTCAGGAACTCGCCCAGGCCGACCGCGGTGGCGGCGGGATCGGCCACCGGGAACATCAGGCCGGAGTGCGAGATCAGCCGGACGGCGCGGTCGCCGATCGGGAGACGGGTCGTGACCGGCGTGGCCAGCCAGCCGGCGTACTTGGCGATCCGGCAGGCGTTGACCGTGACCGCGCGCGCGACGAAGTGGGGGAGGTGCAGCGGGCCGAGCATCGTGGCGAAGGTGTCGCCGGGAACGCCGCACATCGCGAACAGGCCGCTCACGCGCTCGGGATGGCGGTAGGCCATCTCGAACATCGTGTTGACGCCCATCGACCAGCCCATCAGCACCGCGCGCTCGATGCCGAAGTGGTCCATCACCGACAGGCCGTCCTCGACGAAGTGCTGGATCTCCACGTTGCGCGGGTCGGCGGGGCGGTCGGAGCCGCCGACACCGCGGTGGTTCCACGACACGACACGTACGCCGCAGTCGGGGTCGAGCAGCTTCGGCCAGAGGTAGGGGTTGGTGCCGAGCCCGTTGCACAGCACGACCGTCGGGCCGTCGATCAGGCCGTCGGGGTCGTTGGTCCACGCCCGCAGGTAGGTCCCGTCGTCGGACAGGATGTCGCGGAACGCGAGGTGCGCGTGCTCCGCCTGATCTGCGCTGGCGGGTTCGGTGGGCATGGGCTGATTCTGCCCTGCCGCCCTAGTCGATGCGTGGCGCAGGGCCGCTCGTGGACGTGCGCGTCGCGCCGACGCTCGCGGCGACGACGCAGGCGATGGCGATCCACTGGACCGGGCCGAGCCGCTCGCCGACGATCAGCAGGGCGGTCAGCGCGGCTGCCGCGGGCTCGAGGCTCATCAGCACGCCCAGCGTCGCCGGCCGGATCCGCCGCAGCGCGGTGATCTCCGCGCTGTAGGGCACCACCGAGCTCATCAGGCCGACGACCGCGCCGGTGAGCAGGATGTGCCCGTCGCCCAGCCGGTGGGCGATGCCCGGCAGCCCGGGCGTGACGACCGCGGTGGCGACGATGCTCGCGACGGAGAGGCCGTCGAGGCCCTCCCAGCGCCGTCCGGTGCCCGCGCTGAGCAGGATGTAGCCGGCCCAGCCGGCGCCCGCCAGCAGCGCGAACCCGGCACCGACCCAGCTCCAGCTGGTCCGCTCCACACCCAGCAGCACGACGCCCGCCCCCGCCAGCGCCGCCCACAGCAGGTCGCGCGACCGGTGGGAGCCGATCACCGCGATGGCCAGCGGGCCGAGGAACTCGATCGTCACCGCGATGCCGATCGGGATCCGCGCGAACGACTGGTAGATAGACCAGTTCATGACGCCGAGGCAGACGCCGAAGGCCACGACCGTGATCCAGTCGGCACGGCTGCGGCCGGTCAGCCTCGGTCGCGCGATCGCCAGCAGGACCACCGTGCTGACCGCGAGCCGCAGCCACACCAGGCCGCTCGGGTCGACCTCGTCGAAGATCCGCTTCGCGATCGAGGCGCCTGCCTGCACGGACACCACACCGACGACGACCAGCCCGATCGCGACCCACAGCGGTGGGCGTGGGAGGCGACGGGGGGACATCGGGTCAAATCTAGTGTTCCGCGACTAGTGTGCGGACATGAGGCGCCCGCACGAGAACGTCGCGACCGTTCTGGTGGATCCGGCCGTCCTCGAGGACCTCGAGCTGGCGCTGATGAGCTCGGACCTCCACCTCTGGCCGGTGCGCACCGCGCCGATCGTGCTCGACGGCAGGCGGCGGGAGTTCCAGGTACGCCGCCAGCTGCTGACGAGCCAGCGCGGGGAGTGGGACGACGCTGCCGCATGGGTGCCTGCGTGGGTCGGGTTCGGCGACCGGTGGCACCACGGCGACGAGCCGCTGCCGTGGTCGGCCCACCAGGCGCTGTGGGCGACCCTCGACCGGTACGCCGCCCACGTGCGGTTCCAGCGTCGCCTCGGCGGGGTGCCGCCGATGCGGGTTCCGGTCGAGCGTCACGCATCCTGAGCGCGTCGGCGGACCGCTGCACGCACCGGGCAAAATCCGTGAGTTCGACCACGAAGCCGGGCCGCTGCCCTAGGTTCGAGACATGCCTGCCTTCGCGCACACGCACGAGACGACGATCGCGGCGCCGGTGACGACGGTGCACGCCCTCGTCTCGGACTTCCGCCACTGGCCGCAGTGGTCGCCGTGGGACGACCTCGACCCCGAGCTCGAGCGCCGGTACGTCGGCACCGGTGTGGGTGCGTCGTACCACTGGAAGGGCAACAACAAGGCGGGCGAGGGCACCATGCGGTTCACCGCGATCACCGCCGACCGGATCGACGTGGACCTCGAGTTCCGGAAGCCGTTCCGGGTCCGCAACGAGGTCGTGTTCACGCTCACGCCCGTCGCCGGCGGCACCCGCGTCGCGTGGACGATGAGCGGCGAGCGCAACCCGGTCTTCGCCGTCCTCGGCCGGCTGTTCCTGGACAAGGCCATCGGCAAGGACTTCGACAGGGGCCTGGCCTCCCTCAAGGCCGCCGCCGAGGCCGCCTGAGGCTCTGGGGCGGGCCAGGCACGTGGCCCGGGCGGGCGCCACTCGAGTGACCGTGCACGCCGGTCCGGACCGCGCGGCGACCGTCCTGCACTGTCACTCGCTGCTCAGCACCGGTCTGGGTCGCCTCCGGCGATCATCCGGACGGTTGAGATCGCGCGTGGCCGTCGTACGACGGCGGCCTATCCTTGACCTATGCCTACGCTCCGCTCCGCAACCTCGACCTCCGGCAGGAACATGGCCGGTGCCCGCGCGCTGTGGCGTGCGACCGGCATGACGGACACGGACTTCGGCAAGCCGATCATCGCCGTCGCCAACTCCTTCACCGAGTTCGTTCCGGGCCACGTCCACCTGCGCGACCTCGGCAAGCTCGTCGCCGACTCCATCAAGGAGGCCGGCGCGGTCGCCAAGGAGTTCAACACGATCGCCGTCGACGACGGCATCGCGATGGGCCACGGCGGCATGCTCTACAGCCTGCCGAGCCGTGAGCTGATCGCCGACTCCGTCGAGTACATGGTCCAGGCCCACTGCGCCGACGCGCTGGTCTGCATCTCCAACTGCGACAAGATCACCCCCGGCATGCTGATCGCCGCCCTGCGGCTCGACATCCCCGTGGTGTTCGTCTCCGGCGGCCCGATGGAGGCAGGCAAGACCACCGCCATCGAGGGCGTCGTCCACGACCGCCTCGACCTGATCGACGCGATGGTCGCCTCGGCCAACGACGCGGTCACCGACGAGCAGCTGATGAGCATCGAGCAGTCGGCCTGCCCGACCTGCGGCTCCTGCTCCGGCATGTTCACCGCCAACTCGATGAACTGCCTGACCGAGGCCATCGGCCTCTCGCTGCCCGGCAACGGCTCGACGCTGGCCACGCACGCCGCCCGCAAGGACCTCTTCGTCGAGGCCGGCCGCCGCATCGTCGACCTGGCCAAGCGCTACTACGAGCAGGACGACGACTCGGTGCTGCCGCGCAACATCGCGACCCACGAGGCGTTCGAGAACGCCTTCGCGCTCGATGTCGCCATGGGCGGCTCGACCAACACGGTGCTGCACCTGCTGGCCGCGGCCCGCGAGGCCGAGATGACCTTCTCCGTCGACGACATCGACGCGATCTCGCGCCGGGTGCCGTGCCTGTCGAAGGTCGCGCCGAACAGCCCGAGCTACTACATGGAGGACGTCCACCGTGCCGGCGGCATCCCCGCGATCCTCGGCGAGCTCAACCGGGGCGGCCTGCTCAACACCGACGTGCACAGCGTGCACGCGCCGGACCTCCAGAGCTGGCTGGACGAGTGGGACATCCGCGGTGGCAAGGCCTCCGAGACGGCTCAGCAGCTCTTCCACGCGGCCCCCGGCGGCGTCCGCACGACCGAGCCGTTCTCGACCGAGAACGTCTGGTCCTCGCTCGACACCGACGCGGCCGACGGCTGCATCCGCGACGTCGAGCACGCCTACACCAAGGACGGCGGCCTGGCGATCCTCAAGGGCAACCTCGCCGCGGACGGCTGCGTGGTCAAGACCGCCGGTGTTCCGGAGGAGGTCTGGCAGTTCCGCGGCACCGCCCGCGTCTTCGAGTCCCAGGAGGCCGCCGTGCAGGGCATCCTCGACAAGTCCGTGGTCGAGGGCGACGTGGTCGTCATCCGCTACGAGGGCCCGCAGGGCGGGCCTGGTATGCAGGAGATGCTCTACCCGACGTCCTTCCTCAAGGGCCGTGGCCTCGGCCAGAAGTGCGCCCTGATCACCGACGGCCGCTTCTCCGGAGGTACGTCGGGCCTGTCGATCGGCCACGTCTCGCCCGAGGCCGCGGGCGGTGGCCTGATCGCGCTCGTCGAGACCGGCGACCCGATCTCCATCGACATCCCCAACCGCAGCATCGAGCTCGAGGTCGACCAGATGGTCCTCGACGAGCGACGGGCGGCCCAGGAGAAGCGCGACCGGCCCTACACCCCGGCCGACCGCGAGCGCACGGTCTCGGCCGCACTGCGGGCCTACGCGTCGATGGCGACCGCCGCCTCCGACGGCGCCTACCGCCGCGTGCCGGAGTGATCTCGTAGCGAGAGACGAAGCGGGGCCCCGGACGACGTCCGGGGCCCCGCTTCTGCGTCTGCGACCGTCAACAGGTCACTGCAGCTGCTCGTCCTCGACGGCGGCCTCGTCCTCGGTGTCGGCGATGTGACGCGCGGCCTCGTCCGGGCTGAGCCGGAAGCGGTAGGCGAGCACGTAGACGATGGCCGAGAGCACGCCCATCAGCACGAACGACCAGGTGAAGCTCAGGTCGCCACGGTTGCCGGCGGCCGGTGCGGGGAAGCTGCCGAAGTAGGAGATGACGGTGACGCCGACGAGCCAGGGGACGACCCAGACCGCACCGGACACGAACGCCATGTCGGGCAGGTGGACCTGGCCGGCGAGCGTGAAGACGCCCAGGAGCACGAAGCCGAGCAGCACGGCGACCATGAGCTTCCAGTCGACGTCCCACCCCGACCAGTAGACGATCATGTTCGACGCCCAGAACGCCAGCACGGGGATGACGTGGCCGCCGGGGAGGCGGAACGGGCGCTCTCGGTCGGGCTGCTGCTTGCGCATGGCGGCCAGCACCAGTGGGCCCGAGGCGAAGGACATGACCGTGGCGGACGAGATGAAGCCGACCAGCTGCTGCCAGCTCGGGAACGGCAGGAACACGATCAGGCCGACGACGAAGGTCACGATCAGGCTGACCATCGGCACGCCCCGAGAGGTCGTCTTCGCCAGCGCCCGCGGCGCGTTGCCGTTGCGCGCCATCGCGTAGGAGATGCGCGAGGTGATGGTGGTGTAGATCAGGCCGGTGTCGCCGGGGGAGATGATCGCGTCGGCGTACAGGAGCACGGCGAGCCAACCGAGACCGAGCATGGTCGCGACGGCGGCCAGCGGGCCGAAGTCGTTCTGGAAGGAGAGCTTGGCCCAGCCGTGGGCGAGCAGGCTCGGGCTCAGGGAGCCGATGAACGCGACCTGGAGCAGGACGTAGATGATGCCCGTGATGATCACCGAGCCGACCACGGCGATCGGCACGTTGCGGCGCGGGTTGTCGGTCTCGCCGGCGAGCTCGATGCCCTGGCGGAAGCCGAGGAAGCTGAACACGATGCCGCCGGTCGCGATCGCGCTGAAGATGCCGTGGACGCCGGCCGGCTTGAAGCCGTGCGAGCTGAAGTTGGAGCCGTGGAAGGCGGTCACCAGGAAGGCGACGACGACCACGGTGATGATGATCAGCTTCCACCAGACGAGGACGTTGTTCAGCCGGGCGAACCAGCGGATGCCGAAGTAGTTCACGACGACGAAGAACGCCATGAGGACCACGGCGGCGGCATACCCGAGAGTGGTCAGGGTGTGTACGTCGACCTCGGCGGTCGTGCCGCAGGCCGACATGCAGTGGGGGGTGGTGAACGCGGCGTACTTCGTGGCGTACTGCAGGGCGCCCAGCACCTCGATGGGCGCGGTCGTCGCGACCGCGACCCAGGTGATCCAGCCGGACGTGTAGCTGGCGAAGGACCCGAAGGACATGTGCGGGTAGCGGACGACGCCGCCGGAGATCGGGAACATGGTGCCGAGCTCGGCGTACACGAGGGCGATCAGCAGGATCAGGAAGCCGCCGAGCGCCCAGGAGATCGTCGCCGCAGGTCCGGCCTGCTTGGAGGCGTTCAACGCACCGAACAGCCATCCGGACCCGATGATGGACCCCACGCTGGCGAACAGCAGGCCGACGATCCCTACGTGGCGTTTGAGCTTCGGTCGGTCCGCGGAGCTCCGTCCGGCGGCGCCTTGGTCGTTCGTGGTCGTCGTCATGCGTTGCCTTCCGATTCGGCTGGGGGTTCATGCCAAGCCGCACCGCGAGCAGACAACGGTGGGCCGTCGACCGGTACCACTTTGCCCGCAACTCATGCCTGTGAGAAGTCTGGTGCGGACTCGGCGCGTCGGATGGGACGATCGGGCCATGGGCAAGATCCACGAGCGCGTGGAGGGCAGGCTGCGCGAGTTCGTCGACCGGCAGCCGGTCTTCTTCGTGGCGACCGCACCCCTGTCCGCCGAGGGCCACGTCAACCTCTCGCCACGCGGGGTGCCGGGCACCTTCGGGATGCTCGACGAGCACACCTTCGCCTGGTTGGACGGCACCGGGAGCGGCAGCGAGACCATCGCCCACCTGCGCGAGAACGGCCGCATCACGGTCATGTTCTGCGCCTTCGACGGTCCGCCGAACATCGTGCGCCTCCACGGCAAGGGTCGCGTCGTCACCCGCTACGACGGCGAGTACGACGCCCTGTCGGCCCGCTACACCGACCTCCCCGGCGCCCGGGCGGTGGTCGTCGTCTCGGTCGAGCGCATCTCCGACTCCTGCGGGTACGCCGTCCCGCTGATGGACTACGTCGGGGAGCGCGACCTCCTCGGACCGGCCTTCGAGCGCAGGGGCGTCGAGGGGTCCGCCGACTACCGGCGCACCAGGAACCGGACCAGCATCGACGGGCTGCCGGCGTACGACTTCGACCCGAGCGCCCAGTAGCGTCGGCCCGTGTCCGTGAACGAGTTCGGCCAGCCCCTCGGTGAGGTCGTCGAGGGGTGGGAGCCGCGCGCCCGTCCCGAGCGCGTCACGCTCGAGGGCCGCTACGTCCGCCTGGTGCCGCTGAGCTCGGCCCACTACTCCGACCTGTACGCCGCGACGTGCGGTCCCGACGACCGGCAGCGCTGGACCTACCTGCCGGCCGAGGCGCCCACGGACCTGCCCGGCCTCTGGATGCTGATGACCGCGCGGCTGGAGGCCGACCCGACGACGTACGTCATCGTCGCGGAGGGCGGGAGGCCCGCGGGCGTGTTCTCGCTCTGCTCGGTGGACGCCGCCAACGGCTCGATCGAGATCGGCTGGGTCCTCTTCGGTGCCGCGCTGCAGCGCACCCGCGCGGCGACCGAGGCGATCCACCTGCTGCAGGCCTACGCCTTCGACGAGCTCGGCTACCGCCGACTGGAGTGGAAGTGCGACAGCCGCAACGAGCCGTCGCGGCGGGCGGCCGAGCGGTTCGGGTTCACCTACGAGGGCCGGTTCCGCAACCACCGCGTGGTGAAGGGCTGCAACCGCGACTCCGACTGGTTCTCGATCACCGACGCCGAGTGGCCGGCGCTGCGGCAGGCCCACGAGGCGTGGCTCGAGCCCGCGAACTTCGACGCCGACGGGCGCCAGGTCGCGCCGCTGCGGCGACACGCGCCGGAGGTCACGGCCCCGTCGGCTGGTCCGGTCGAGTAGAAAGGGCTCCCGTGACCGCGCACCCGCCCCGTCTCGCCGAGTTCAGCGAGACCCTTGCCAAGCACCTCGCCGCCAACCCCGACGCCGGCGACCTGGCCGAGGTCCGCGACTGGATCGAGGGCCTGCGCGCGGCGGAGACGACCCACGACAGGCCGGGCGGCGGCTCCGCGCCGGAGTTCCGCCGCTACCTCTTCGACGACTTCCGCAAGGTGCTCGCCGCGCAGGGGATCACCTCGGGCCGGGTCTGCGAGATCGGCGGCCCGTACAACTCCCTCGGCGAGGAGATGCCCGAGTTCGAGTTCACCTACCTGTCCCTCTACCCGGACCCGAAGTTCGACAACGTCGAGCTCGCCGATATCGCGCAGGCCGACTACATCGAGGGCGGGCAGTTCGACGCGGTCTTCTCCTCGTCGGTGTTCGAGCACGTCGTGAAGCCGTGGAACGCCGCGGCCCAGGTCTCGCGGCTGCTGAAGCCGGGCGGCGTGGCCTACCACGCGGCGCCGTTCAGCTACTTCTACCACGGTGCGCCGACCGACTACTGGCGCTTCACGCCCGACGCGTTCGAGGTGCTGTTCTCCGATCTCCGCACGATCAAGGCGGAGTTCTTCGGCGACGACAGGCGTCGCGACAACCGCGGCTCCGAGGCCAACCCGGTCGACAAGGACGGCGGCGAGCCCTTCGCCGTCGATCCCTTCGGCGGCTGGCGCGAGAACTGGTTCACCGTCTACGCCGGCATCAAGGATCAGGAGTACGCCGACGGGCTGCTCGAGCAGGCGCGGCTGCAGGCGATCGTCAACCTGATGAAGACCATGGTCAAGGCGGGCGTCCCGGTCGAGCAGGCGTCGGTGATCGTCCGGCGCAAGCTGCGTCGGGCACGGATCAACCGCGACCAGGAGATCGAGAAGTGCGAGCCCGAGGAGTCCAGCTTCCCGGAGCTGACGGTCCGCGAGGTGCGTCGTACCTGGTGGCAGCGCGGCAAGCTCGGGATCCGGCCCACGTTCAACCGGTTCGTGATGGCCCGCAGGCTCGACCTCCCGGTCCCGCTGCTGCCCAACTCCGCGCCCGATGCGACGGAGTCCCTGCTCATCCCGCGCGACCAGCGCTGAGGCTGTGGTGCTCCCGGCGGTGAGACGCGCGTCTTGTCCATTGGGACGGCATGGGAGACTGACGCCGCGACGACGTGCGACGGCGTACGGTGGTTACATGCAGCAGATTCTCGTACGCACCGGACGCGCCGACTGATCCCCAGCCTGCGCGTCCACCCCTCGTTGCCTCGCAACCGAGGGGTTTTTTGTTGAGTACGACGACCACGAACCAGCCATGAAGGAACGCAGCGATGAGTGAGCAGCAGGGCTCGGGCGAGACGATGACGGGCGCACAGAGCCTGGTGAGGTCGCTCGAGGCGGCCGGTGTCACCGACATCTTCGGCATCCCGGGCGGCGCGATCCTTCCGGCGTACGACCCGTTGATGGACTCCTCGATCCGCCACATCCTCGTGCGCCACGAGCAGGGCGCCGGGCACGCTGCCGAGGGCTACGCCAGCGCGACCGGCAAGGTCGGCGTCTGCATGGCGACCTCCGGCCCGGGCGCGACCAACCTGGTCACCCCGATCGCCGACGCGCACATGGACTCCGTCCCGATGGTCGCGATCACCGGTCAGGTGGCCGAGTCGCTGATCGGCACCGACGCCTTCCAGGAGGCGGACATCCGCGGCATCACGATGCCGATCACCAAGCACAACATCCTGGTCACCGACCCCGCGGACATCCCGCGTCGCATCGCCGAGGCGTTCCACCTCGCCTCGACCGGTCGCCCGGGTCCCGTCCTGGTCGACGTCGCGAAGTCCGCGATGACCTCGGACACGACCTTCGAGTGGCCGACCGAGCTGACGCTGCCCGGCTACCGCCCGGTGACCAAGCCGCACGCCAAGCAGATCCGCGAGGCCGCGCGCCTCATGCTCGACTCCCGCAAGCCCGTCCTGTACGTCGGCGGCGGCACCATCCGCTCCCGCGCGCATCGCGAGCTGCGCAGGTTGGCCGAGCTGACCGGCATCCCGGTCGTGACCACGCTGATGGCCCGTGGCGCCTTCCCCGACAGCCACCCGCAGCACCTCGGCATGCCGGGCATGCACGGCACGGTGGCGGCCGTCGCGGCCCTGCAGAAGTCCGACCTGATCATCAGCCTCGGTGCTCGCTTCGACGACCGGGTCACCGGCGACCTCGCGACGTTCGCCCCGAACGCCCTGGTCATCCACGCCGACATCGACCCGGCCGAGATCGGCAAGAACCGTCACGCCGACGTCCCGATCGTGGGAGACGTCAGGGAGGTCGTGACCGACCTCGTCGCGGTGCTCGAGGCCGAGCAGGCCGCGGGGCGTCACGGTGACTACGAGTCGTGGGTCGCCTACGTCAGCGGCATCCGCAGCCGCTACCCGCTGGGCTACGACGCCCCGCCGGTCGGCCTGGCGCCGCAGCACGTCATCGAGCGGCTCGGCAAGATCGCCGGCCCCGAGGCGCTCTACGTCGCGGGCGTCGGCCAGCACCAGATGTGGGCCGCCCAGTTCATCGGCTACGAGCACCCCAACACCTGGCTCAACTCAGGCGGCGCCGGCACGATGGGCTACTCCGTGCCTGCCGCGATGGGCGCGCAGGTCGGGCGTCCGGACGCGACCGTGTGGGCCGTGGACGGTGACGGCTGCTTCCAGATGACCAACCAGGAGCTCGCCACCTGCGCGATCGAGGGCATCCCGATCAAGGTCGCGCTGATCAACAACGAGAACCTCGGCATGGTCCGCCAGTGGCAGACGCTCTTCTACGGCGGGCGCTACTCCAACACCAATCTGCAGCGCCACGACAAGCCCGTCCGCATCCCCGACTTCCCCAAGCTGGCGGAGGCGTACGGCTGCGTCGGGCTGGCCTGCGACTCGGCCGACGACGTGGACAGCACGATCGAGAAGGCCATGGCCGTCGACGACGTGCCGGTGGTCGTGGACTTCCGGGTCAACAAGGACGCCATGGTGTGGCCGATGATCGCCGGTGGCGCGAGCAACGACGCCATCCAGTACGCCCGCGACCTCGCCCCCAAGTTCGACGAAGACGACCTCTAGGAATCGGTGAGGAACATCGACATGGCCCAGCACACCCTGTCCGTCCTCGTCGAGGACAAGCCCGGCGTCCTGACCCGCATCGCGGCGCTGTTCAGCCGTCGCGGCTTCAACATCACCTCGCTCGCGGTCGGCCCGACCGAGCACCCGGAGATCTCGCGGATGACCATCGTCGTCAGCGTCTCGGGCTCCCCGCTCGAGCAGGTCACCAAGCAGCTCAACAAGCTGGTCGAGGTGATCAAGATCGTGGAGCTCGAGTCCGACTCATCGGTCACCCGCGAGCTGATCATGGTCAAGGTCGCCGCGACCGCCGACAACCGCAGCGAGATTCTGGACATCGTGCAGCTGTTCCGCGCGAAGGTCATCGACGTCGCCGTGGACGCCGTCACGGTCCAGATCGTCGGCAACTCCGGCAAGATCGCCGACTTCCTGCGCGTGCTCGAGCCGTTCGGCGTCCGTGAGCTCGTCCAGAGCGGCATGGTCGCCATCGGCCGGGGCTCGCGCTCCATCTCGGAGCGGACCAAGCCCGTCGGCGTACCCGTTCCGCCCGCAGCATCCTGAGTCTCGACAGGCTCGACGACCGACAGCAACGATCATCGACGACAACAGCTCGATCATCGACAACAACCAGAAGGAGAGCCCCTGTGGCTGAGATCTACTACGACGACGACGCCGACCTGAGCCTGATCCAGGGCAAGCACGTCGCGGTCATCGGCTATGGCAGCCAGGGCCACGCCCACGCGCTCAACCTGCGCGACTCCGGCGTCGACGTGCGTGTCGGCCTGCGCCCCGGCTCCGCGAGCATCGCGAAGGCGGAGGAGGAGGGCCTCAAGGTCCTGCCCGTCGCCGAGGCGGTCGAGGAGGCCGACGTCATCGTCATCCTGGCGCCGGACCAGTTCCAGCGCACCATCTACGCCGAGGAGATCGCCCCGAACATCACCGCCGGCGACACCCTGGTCTTCTGCCACGGCTTCAACATCCGCTTCGGCTACATCAAGGCGCCCGAGGGCGTCGACGTCATCATGGTCGCCCCGAAGGCCCCCGGTCACACGGTGCGCCGCGAGTACGTCGCCGGCCGCGGCATCCCGGACATCATCGCCGTCGAGCAGGACGCCTCGGGCCAGGCCTGGGACCTCGCGAAGTCCTACGCCAAGGGCATCGGCGGCACCCGCGCCGGCGTCATCAAGACGACCTTCACCGAGGAGACCGAGACCGACCTGTTCGGTGAGCAGGCCGTCCTCTGCGGCGGCATGTCGCACCTCGTGCAGTCCGGCTTCGAGGTCCTGACCGAGGCGGGCTACCAGCCCGAGATCGCCTACTTCGAGGTCCTCCACGAGATGAAGCTCATCGTGGACCTCATGTGGGAGGGCGGCATCGCCAAGCAGCGCTGGTCGATCTCCGACACCGCCGAGTACGGCGACTACGTCTCCGGCCCGCGCGTGATCGACGCCGGTGTCAAGGAGCGCATGCAGGGCGTGCTCGCCGACATCCAGTCCGGTGCCTTCGCCGAGCGCTTCATCGCCGACCAGGACAACGGCGGCAAGGAGTTCCTCGAGCTGCGCGAGAAGGAGGCCGGCCACCCGATCGAGGCGACCGGCAAGGCGCTGCGCGCCCACTTCTCCTGGCAGCAGCAGGACAAGGACTACACCGAGGGCTCCGCGGCCCGCTGACTCGAGCGGGTCGAGACCCACGACGAAGCGCCCCGACCGATCGGCCGGGGCGCTTCGCGTTCGCCAGGGGCTACTTCACCTCGGAGCGCATCAGCATGCGCAGCCCGATCGCGAGGGGGAGGACCAGCCAGATCAGCGTGGCGACGCCGAGCTGCGCCCACTCCTGCCCGGTCACACCCGAGTCGTAGAGCGGGATGCTCGCGGTGCGCAGGTCGAACCAGGCGGCGTGGTCGGCCCACCACTGCTGGGCGGATGCGAGGGCGCCGGAGACACCGGGCAGCACGAGGGCGTAGACGAAGTAGCCCACGATCGCGCCGGGCGAGCTGCGGAACAGCACGCCGAGCATGAAGCCCATCAGCATGCCGATCTGGTCGACCAGCACGATCTGCAGGATCGTCCTCCAGCTGACGTCCCACAGGGGTGCGTGGCCGATGATCGCCCCGTTGAGCAGGTTGCCGACCGCGCCTGCGGCCAGCGCGACCACCAGCGAGGCGAGCCCCACGGTGACGACGGTGACCAGCTTGGCGGCGATCACGCGGCCCCGGCTCGGCACCAGGGTGAAGGTGGTCAGCGCGGTCCGCTGACCCCACTCGCTGGAGACCGACAGCGCACCCAGCACGGGCAGGATGACGGTGATCGGCACCCCCACGGCCGAGGCGAACGACCCGTAGCCCAGGTTGTCGCGGTTGCCGAAGACCAAGGTGGCGCCGGTGGCGATGACGGCGAGCGCCGCGATCGCGACGAGCAGCCAGAAGCCCGACCTGGTGTCGAACATCTTGCGCCACTCCACCGAGACGAGGCGGCGGAACGGGATCGGGGCGTGCACGGCCCGCTCTCGCCGTACGGCGGGACGGGCGGTGGGCTGCGAGGTGACGGTGGTGGCGCTCATGCCGCTGCTCCGTTGCTGGTCGATCCGGGGGACAGGTGGTCGCGCTGGCTCTCGGCGGTCAGCGCCAGGAACATCTCCTCCAGGCCGGCGCCGTCGGCCGCCCGGAGCTCGGTGAGGGCGATCCCGGCGTCGAACGCGGCGCGCCCGACCACGGGAAGCTCCGCCTCGGCGAGCACGACGCCCGCCGCGCCGGCCCGCGCCTTGAGGCCCGCAGCCTGCAGAGCGGCGAGCAGCGCTGCCGGGTCGGCCGCGCGGACGAGCGTGCCGCCCGCGGCGAGCAGCTCGTCCTTGGTGCCCTGGGCGACGACCCGGCCGTTGCCGATCACGACGATGTCGTCGGCGATGACCTCGATCTCGTGCAGCAGGTGGGAGGACAGCAGCACGGTGCCGCCGTCGTCGGCGAACTCGCGGAGCAGGTCGCGCATCCAGCGGATGCCTGCGGGGTCGAGCCCGTTGGCGGGCTCGTCGAGGATCAGGACCGAGGGGTCCCCGAGCAGCGCGGCGGCGATGCCGAGCCGCTGGCGCATGCCGAGGGAGTAGTTGCGGACGCGGCGGCCGGCCTCGTGCTCGGTCAGGCTGACGCGGTCGAGCATCTCGTCCACACGCTGTCGCGGCAGGCCCATGGTGCGTGCGGCGATGGTGAGGACCTCGCGGCCGGTGCGGCCGGCGTGCTGCGCGGAGGCGTCGAGGAGGACCCCCACCTCGCGCCCCGGGTTGGGCAGGTCGGTGAAGGCGCGGTCGAGGATGAGGGCGGAGCCGGAGGTCGGCGGGGTGAGGCCGACCATGACCCGCATGGAGGTGGTCTTCCCGGCGCCGTTCGGGCCGAGGAAGCCGGTGACGCGGCCGGGACGGGCCGTGAAGGTCACGTCGTCGACCGCGGTGAAGTCGCGGTAGCGCTTCGTCAGGGACTGGATCTCGATCATGCCTCCAGTCTGGCCCGCGCGTGGTGGGCGCGCCTCGGGTGTGACCCTGGGATCTACCCCGAGACGTCCCGCAGGAATGCACCCGGGCCGAGCGGGGTTCCCCGAGCATGCGCATCGAGATCTGGGCCGACGTCGTGTGCCCGTACTGCTACATCGGCAAGCGTCGCTTCGAGCAGGCCCTCGCCGGCTTCGAGCACCGCGACGAGGTGGAGGTCGTCTACCGCTCCTTCGAGCTCGACCCGTTCGCGCCGGAGCACGGCACCGAGCCGACCGCCGCGGTGCTGGCGCGCAAGTGGGGGACCGACGAGGCCGGTGCGCGCGAGGCGATGCGCCAGGGCGACCGGGCGGGAGAGGCCGAGGGCCTGGTCTTCCGCCACCACGACGCGCCGCACGCCCGGACCCTGACCGCGCACCGCCTGCTGCACCTCGCCCTGTCGCAGGGCCGGCAGGCGGCGCTGCTCGAGGAGCTGCTGGCGGCGTACTTCACGCGTGGGGAGTCGATGGGTGACGACGACGTGCTGCGTGGAGCGGCGGAGCGGGCCGGGCTGGAGGCCGCGGCGGTCGAGGAGGTGCTGACCACCGACGCGTTCCGCGACGAGGTCCTCGCCGACGTCGCCCAGGCCCGTGCGTACGGCGCGTCGGGCGTGCCGTTCTTCGTCATCGACCAGCGCTACGGCATCTCCGGTGCGCAGCCGACCGAGGTCTTCGCCCAGGCGCTGGAGCAGGCCCGGGTGGGGTAGTGAGATCGGTGCCGTGTCCGCCGTGCCGGACACCTCGTGGTCAGCCCGTGTCACCCGTTCGTAACATGGGCGGAGGTCCGGTAGCGTGAAACCCAGCACAGCGCCGTGCGGGTACACGACTATCGCCATTCCGTACGTCAGTAGAGGTATTCGCTGTGACTGATCGCCCCATCGTCCTCATCGCCGAAGAGCTCAGCCCCGCCACCATCGAGGCGCTCGGCCCGGACTTCGAGATCCGCAACTGCAACGGCGCCGACCGTGCCGAGCTGCTGCCGGCCATCGCCGACGTCGACGCGATCCTGGTCCGCTCCGCCACGAAGGTCGACGCCGAGGCGCTTGCCGCGGCCAAGCGCCTCAAGGTCGTCGCCCGCGCCGGCGTCGGCCTCGACAACGTCGACGTCAAGGCCGCCACCCAGGCCGGCGTCATGGTCGTGAACGCCCCGACCTCCAACATCGTCTCGGCGGCCGAGCTGGCGATCGCCCTCATGCTCGCGGCCGCCCGCAACGTCTCGCCCGCCCACGCCGCGCTGCGCAACGGCGAGTGGGCCCGCTCGAAGTACAGCGGCATCGAGCTGTTCGAGAAGACCCTCGGCATCGTCGGCCTCGGCCGCATCGGCGTCCTCGTCGCCCAGCGCCTGCAGGCGTTCGGCATGAACGTCGTCGCCTACGACCCGTACGTCCAGCCGGGCCGCGCGGCCCAGATGGGCATCCGCCTGGTCGACCTCGACACGCTGATGGCCGAGTCGGACTTCCTGACCGTGCACCTCCCGAAGACGCCGGAGACGATCGGCCTGATCGGCGCGGACGCGCTGGCCAAGGCCAAGCCGTCGCTGGTCGTGGTCAACGCGGCCCGCGGCGGGATCGTCGACGAGGACGCGCTCTACAACGCGCTCAAGGAGGGTCGCATCGCGGCCGCCGGCCTCGACGTGTTCGCCAAGGAGCCGTGCACCGACAGCCCGCTGTTCGAGCTCGACAACGTCGTCGCGGTGCCGCACCTCGGCGCCTCGACCGACGAGGCCCAGGAGAAGGCCGGCGTCGCCGTCGCCAAGTCGGTGCGCCTCGCGCTCGCCGGCGAGCTCGTCCCCGACGCGGTCAACGTCCAGGGCGGCGTCATCGCCGAGGAGGTGCGGCCCGGCATCGGGCTGACCGAGAAGCTCGGCCAGATCTTCACCGGCGTCGCCGGCGAGGTCGCCCAGCAGCTCGACGTGGAGGTCCGCGGCGAGATCACCGCCCACGACGTCAAGGTGCTCGAGCTCGCCGCGCTCAAGGGTGTGTTCAGCAGCGTCGTCGAGGAGCAGGTCTCCTACGTCAACGCGCCGCTGCTCGCAGCCGAGCGGGGCCTCGCCGTACGCCTGGTGACCGATCCGGAGAGCGAGGACCACCGCAACCTGATCACGCTGCGCGGCACCCTCGCCGACGGCTCGCAGGTCTCGGTCAGCGGCACGCTGGTCGGCATCCAGCGCCGCGAGCGCATCGTCGAGGTCAACGGCTACGACATCGACATCGAGCCGACCGACCACCTCGCGTTCTTCACCTACAACGACCGTCCCGGCATGGTCGGAACGGTCGGCCAGGTCCTCGGCGGCGCCGGCGTCAACATCGCCGGCATGCAGGTCTCGCGCGACACCAAGGGCGGCCAGGCCCTCGTCGCGCTGTCCGTCGACTCGGCCATCCCGGCCGACACCCTGACCGAGATCTCCTCTGCCATCGACGCCACCGGCATCCACGCGGTCGACCTCGTCGACTGACGCTCCGGCTCCACCTACGACGCCCGCCCGGTCGACCCGGGCGGGCGTCGTCGTGCTTGGGCGGGTGCGGCTCGGGGCGCAGGTTTCACAAGGTATGCCCCCCATCCCTTGCGAAACCTGCAGGGCCCGGCTGACTTCGCTGCATCCCTTGCGAAACCTGCAGGGCCCGGCTGACTTCGCTGCATCCCTTGCGAAACCTGCAGGGCCCGGCCGACTTCGCTGCATCCCTTGCGAAACCTGCAGGGCCCGGCCGACTTCGCTGCATCCCTTGTGAAATCCGCACTCAGGCGACCAGCACCGGCCCCGCCCCGCGCCGATCCGCGGCCCGGTACGGCGCCGGAGCCGAGCCGACCTCGGCCCAGGCGGCGGCGATGCGGCGTACGGCCTCCTCGAGGTCGGCCGCGGGGAGGGCGTAGGGCAGGCGGACCCAGCGGCCCAGCCCGCCCTCGGGGGCGAAGGCGGGCCCGGGCGCCAGGATGACGCCGTGCCGCTCGGCCGCCTCGGCCAGCTCCACGGAGGCGGCGCGCGGCAGCTCGCACCAGAGCGCCATCCCGCCGTCGGGGTGGCGGTACCGCCAGTCGGGCAGGTGCTCGGCCAAGGCCGCCTCGAGCGCGTCGCGCTGCTCCACCAGCCGTCGCCGGTGGGCGTCGAGCACGCCTTCGATGCCGTCGGCGAGGAGCCGGGTGAGGACGAGCTGCTCGAGCACCGGCGCACCGAGGTCGAGCCCGACCCGTGCGCGGGTCAGCTCGTCGACGAGCCGCATCGGCGAGCGGATCCAGCCCAGCCGCAGCCCGCCCCAGATCGCCTTGCTGGCGCTGCCCAGGGTGACCGCGTCGGCGGCGTACGACGCGAAGGGGCGGAGTGCCGGCTGTCCTTCGAGCCGGATCTCGTGGTGGGCCTCGTCGACGACGGGCAGGGCGTGGTGGGCCCGCAGCAGCCGGGCGTACGACGCCCGCGTCCGCTCGCCCATCACCAGCCCGGTGGGGTTGTGGACGTCGGGCATCACGTGGACCAGCCGCGGCCGGTGCCGGGTCAGCGCCGCGCCGATCGTGTCGAGGTCCCAGCCGGAGGGGTCGAGCGGGATCGCGACGATCCGCCCGCCGCCGGTGCGCAGTGCCCTCACCGCGTTCGGGTACGTCGGCGACTCGACCAGCACCCGGTCTCGCGGCCCGGCCAGGGCGGCGCCGACGACGGCGGTCGCCGCGAGCGCACCCGCGGTGACGATGATCTGCTCGGGCCGCGTCGGCAGCCCGCGGGCGTCGTACCGCGCGGCCAGCGCGGTCTGCAGCGCCGGGAGCCCCGCCGGGTAGTAGCCGTGCCCGCCGAGGTACGCCGGCAGCTCGGCCGCAGCCTCGGCGTACGCGGCCGCGATGCCGGGCGGTGCGGTGGCGGCCGCGCAGACCAGGTCGATGACGCCGTCGCCGGCCTCGGTGGGGGAGAGCGCGCGATCGGTGGCGCGGCGTGGACCGCCGGGCAGACGGGTGAAGGTGCCCGATCCGTGGCGCGCCTCGGCGAACCCGGTCTCGCGCAGCAGCTCGTAGGCGCGGGTGACCGTCGTGCGTGAGACGCCGAGCGCGGCGGTCAGGTCGCGCTCGCTGGGCAGCCGCGTCGCGTAGCCGATCCGGCCGTCGCCGATCAGCTCACGCAGGCCGTCGGCCAGCCCGACGTAGGCCGGCGAACGGTCGAACCCGTCGACGAGGGTGGCGATCCGCGCCGCCGAAGTGGTCTGGCTCATGCAGGCCAGTACACCACGAGTGGCTATTTCGAAACAGTCCAATCCTGGAGATGCTGGGGGCATGCCCGCCGTCCAGCTCTCCGCCCTCGGCCCGATGGCCCAGCTGCGCGCCGGTCGACTGGGCCGCCGCGTCCCGCAGCTGCTCGTGGGCCTGTGGATCTACGGCACCAGCATGGCGATGATGATCCGCTCCCACCTCGGCCTCGACCCGTGGGACGTCTTCCACGCCGGCGTCGTCTCCCACCTGCCGCTGTCCTTCGGGACCATCGTGATCATCGTCGGCGCGCTCGTGCTGCTGCTGTGGATCCCGCTCAGGCAGGCGCCCGGCTTCGGCACGATCGCGAACGTGATCCTGATCGGCATCGCCACCGACGTCAGTCTGGCCTGGATCCACACGCCGCGCGACGTCATGGTCCGCGCATTCCTGCTCATCGGCGGCGTGGCCCTCAACGGTCTCGCCGGCGCGCTCTACATCGGCGCCCAGCTCGGCCCCGGCCCGCGCGACGGCCTGATGACCGGCATCGTCGCGAGGACGGGCTGGCCGCTGCGCGTCGTACGGACCGCGATCGAGGTGGGCGTGCTGGTCAGCGGCTTCTGCCTCGGCGGCACGGTCGGCCTCGGAACCCTCCTGTACGCCGTCGCGATCGGCCCGATCGTCCAGGAGCTGCTGCCGCTGGTGACGGTCCGGCTCGACGTCGTCGAGCAGTCGTGCGAGATTCCCGACGCGAAGCCTGCATAGGAGTCGGATCCCCTGGATAGTCTCAGGGTCATGACCACCGACGGCGCCTCCGCCGCTGCTCCCGAGCCGACTCCGCTCACCCCGCCCGACCCCGTCATCCAGCTGACGGCGCCGGATGCTCCCGCCCGCGTGGTCGAGACGCAGGCGCCGAAGATGGCGCCCCAGGTCGACCCCGCCCAGGTGCCCGAGCTCGACGCCAAGGTCGACGGCTTCCTGGCCTCGCTCGCCCAGGCCAAGGTCGGCAGCCCGGAGTTCGCCAAGCAGGCCGACAGCGTGCGCACCATGGGCGACGCCGACATCCGCCGCGCCGCCGAGACGTCCAACCGGATGCTCGACAAGCCGGTCTCGGCGCTCAAGGAGGGCGGCATCGCCCAGGGCTCCGACGTCGGCAAGACGCTGGTCGCGCTGCGCCGCACCGTCGAGGACCTCGACCCCGCGCAGGCGCGGGGGCCGCGCAAGTTCTGGGAGATGATGCCCTGGAACGACAAGGTCGAGGACTACTTCCGCAAGTACCAGTCCTCCCAGGACCAGCTCAACGGCATCCTGCACCACCTCCGCACCGGCCAGGACGAGCTGACCAAGGACAACGTCGCGCTCAACCTCGAGAAGGCCAACCTCTGGGCGGTGATGGGCCGGCTCAACCAGTACATCTACGTCGCGGAGCGGCTCGACGCGAAGCTCTCGGCCAAGATCGCCGAGCTGGAGCTGAGCGACCCCGACGCCGCCAAGACGCTCAACCAGGACGTCCTGTTCTACGTCCGCCAGAAGCACCAGGACCTGCTGACCCAGCTGGCCGTCTCGATCCAGGCCTACCTGGCGATCGACATCATCATCAAGAACAACATCGAGCTCATCAAGGGCGTCGACCGTGCGTCGACGACCACGATCTCCGCCCTGCGCACCGCCGTCATCGTGGCCCAGGCGCTGGGCAACCAGAAGCTCGTGCTCGACCAGATCACCGCGCTCAACTCCACGACGTCGACGATGATCCAGCGCACCTCGGAGATGCTCAAGGACAACTCCGCGAAGATCCAGGAGCAGGCCGCATCGTCGACGATCGGCATGGAGCAGCTGCAGGCCGCGTTCTCCAACATCTACGCCACGATGGACTCCATCGACGCGTTCAAGCTCAAGGCGCTCGACTCGATGTCGACGACGATCGGCGTGCTCGAGACCGAGGTCTCGAAGTCGAAGGCCTACCTCGACCGCGTGCAGCAGCAGGACCAGCGCAACGCGGCCGGCGCGCTCGACATCGCCGATCCCACCCGGCCGGCCTGATCCCGACGGAAGCAGACGTTTCGGGTGGGGATCAGGTCGTGGTTCGGACGCGGGGACGCGGAGCAGCAGGAGGAGTACGTCGTACCCCCGGCGCCGACTGAGAAGGACGTGCTGGCCTCGCTCAACCGCGTCAACGCCATGCTGCATGACGGCAACGCGCCGCAGGTCGTCATCGCCCGCGTCGTGGCGATCGCGCGCACCATCAGCCAGACGCTGCCGCGGCTGCGCTCGCTCGGGCTCGGCAGCGACGAGGGGTACGCCGTGGTCGCCACGGCGACCGACTACCTCCCCGAGGCCGTCGCCGGCTACCTCCGGCTGCCGCGCGACTGGGCCGACACCCGACCGATCGACGGCGCCAAGACGGCCCTGATGATCCTCATCGACCAGCTCGAGCTGCTGGGCGCCACCATGGACAAGATCTTCGACGCGGCCAACCGCGCCGACGCCCAGGCGCTGGTGGCCCACGGGCGCTTCCTGCAGGAGAGGTTCGGCCACGATGACGGCGGACCCGAGCTCACCGTGGGCGCGCCGTGAGCGCGCTGGCCGAGGCGCTCGCCGCGCTCGAGTCCGTGGCCGGCAGGGCGGGGGTCGAGGCCGGCGTTGCCCGGGCCGAGGGCGAGTCGCTCGCCGCGACCGTCGCCGAGCCGAACAAGGGCGCGTTCGTCGACTGGGCCGCCGGTGCCGGCCGGCCCGCCGCCGGTGGTGCCGAGGCGTTCTTCGACGCGGCGGTCAGGGGCCGACGGTTCCGGGTCGCGCCCACGCCGACGATGGGGCTGCTCGAGCTGGAGCGCTCCGCCCAGGCGCCGGCGTACGCCGCCGCGCTGGCCGACGTCGCCACCGCCGCCAGCACCCTCGGCACCCCCGACCCCCGAGCGGTCGGCAACGCCGCGATGGCCTCGGCCGCCCAGCTGGGCGGGTCGAGCCTGGACGTCCGGGCTCCGCTGGGTCTCGACAGGCTCGACCAGCCTCGGGCCAGGGTGGTCCAGCCTGTCCAGACCCCTCCGGCGCCAGAGCAGGGTCTCGACAAGCTCGACCAGCCTGAGGCGCCCGACCAGCCTGAGGCACTCGACCATCCGGAGCAGAAGGTGGTCGAGCCCGTCGAGACCCCGACGAAGTCGGTGGCGGAGCTGCTGGGGGAGCTGGACGCGCTGACCGGGCTGGCCGACGTGAAGACCGAGATCCACAAGCAGGCGGCGATCCTGCGGATCGAGGGGCTGCGCAAGGACGCCGGACTCGGGCAGCCGACGATCACCCGCCACCTCGTCTTCAACGGCAACCCCGGCACCGGCAAGACCACCGTCGCGCGGCTCGTGGCCGGGATCTACCGCGCGCTCGGGCTGCTCTCCAAGGGCCAGCTCATCGAGTGCGACCGCTCCGAGCTGGTCGCGGGCTACCTCGGCCAGACGGCCGCCAAGACCGCCGACATGGTCAAGAGGGCCGAGGGCGGGGTGCTCTTCATCGACGAGGCGTACTCCCTGACCGGCGACCAGTACGGCAAGGAGGCCATCGACACCCTGGTCAAGGAGATGGAGGACAAGCGCAACGACCTCGTCGTCATCGTCGCCGGCTACCCGGGACCGATGGCCGCCTTCATCGCCGAGAACCCCGGTCTCGAGAGCCGCTTCCGCACGACCCTGGACTTCGCCGACTACTCCGACGACGAGCTGGTCGAGATCTTCGGGTCGATGGCGGAGGCCGCCGACTACGACACCGCCGACGCGGTGCTCGACCGGCTGCACGCCGTGCTCGAGGAGACCGAGCGGGGGCCGGCGTTCGGCAACGCGCGCTTCGTGCGCAACGTGCTCGAGGCCGCGATCGGTCGTCAGGCGTGGCGGTTGCGCGACGTGGAGAAGCCGACCGTCGAGCAGCTCCGCACCCTCGACCCGGCCGACCTCGGGCCCGACACCGTCGACATAGCGGGGGAGGGCGCATGAGCCAGCCAGCGCCCGTGGCCGCGCCGGACGCGGCATTCGTCGACACCCCGGCGCTCCTGACCCGGTGGCACCTCGTCGCCGTGGCCACCGTGATCGCCTTCGGGCTGGTCAGCGGCGTCCTGCAGATCCTCTCCTGGCAGTCCGACGGCCGGGCGGCGGCCGAGACCCAGCAGCTCGTGCGCGTGCAGGGGATCAAGTCGTCCCTGCTACGGGCCGACGCGCTGGCCACCACCGGATACCTGACGGCCGGCCTGGAGCCGACGGCCAAGAAGCAGGAGTACGCCGACACCGTCAACGGAGCGCTCGCCGAGATCGCCGACGCCGCCGAGGCGCAGCCGGCCGACCGGGCGGCGCTCGCGGCGCTCAACCAGCAGGTCGAGACCTACACGACCGACGTCGCCCAGGCGGAGGTCTACAACCGGCAGGGCCTCCCGCTCGGCATCGCCTACCAGACCGCGGCCAGCACCCAGCTGCGCGACGACGCCATCCCGATCGTCGACGCGCTGGTGAAGGCGAACGCCCAGCGCTCCCAGGAAGCGATGGGCGGCCAGCACCCCTGGTGGCTGCTGCTCGTCGGCATCCTGGCGATCGGCGTGCTGGTCCTGGTCAACCAGCAGATGGCGCGGGCGTTCCGGCGCCGGATCAACGGCGGGCTGCTGGTCGCCGCGGCGATCGTCGCGCTGACCACGCTCGTGACCGCGATCGCGGCGTTCGCGCACGCCCACGGCAACAACCAGACCGAGGACGGCGCCTACCGCGAGGCGGTCGCCGCCGCGACGGCGCGCACCGCCGCCGACAGCGCCAAGGCCGACGAGAGCCTGCGGCTGATCAACCGTGGCTCCGGCCAGTCCTACGAGACCGACTGGAGCCGGCAGAGCAAGCAGGTCGACGCGAACGCGCCGTCGGCCGACCTGGCCGGCTGGCGGACCTACGTCGAGCGTCACCGGCAGGTCGTCGCCCTCGACGAGGACAACCGCTGGCGCCAGGCCGTGGTCCTCGCGACCACCGGGGACGCGTCGGGATCGACCGCGCCGCTGGACCGGTTCGACCAGCGGATGCAGGGCGACGTCCGGTCGGCGGCCCAGAAGGCGACCGGCGACCTGAGCAGCGGCCGCACGCTCGAGCTGCTGCTCGGCATCCTGACCGTGCTGCTCGGCGTGGTCGCCGCGGTCATGGTCAGCAGCGGCATCGCCGCGCGGCGCAAGGAGTTCCTGTGACCACCCGGCTCGTCCCGTCGCGCCGTCGGGGGCTGCTGATCGCGCTCGCCGCGGGCGCCCTGGTGCTCGCGTCCGCCTGCGGCTACTCCGCAACCCCCGTTCCCACGGCGGCCGCTCCGTCGACCCCGCCGCCCGACAAGTCGACCTGCACGACCACCAAGGCCGACCTGGCGTCGTACCCGCCGAACATCCACGCGCCCGGGCCGACGATCAGCCGGATCAAGAAGGCCGGGGTGCTGCGGATCGGCGTCTCCTGGGACACCTACCTCATGGCCGCACGCAACGCGCAGAGCAACGGCATCTCCGGCTTCGACATCGACGTCGCGCGGGCGATCGCCAAGGCCCTCGGCGTACGCGCCGAGCTCGACGTGATCAGCGCCGGCGAGCGTCAGACCGATCTCGAGAACGGCACGCTCGACATGGTGGTGCGCGAGTACACCATCACCTGCGACCGCTGGAAGCACATCGCCTTCTCCAGCGAGTACTACGACGCCGGTCAGAAGGTGCTGGTCCGAAAAGACCTCGCCGACAAGTACGCCGGCCCGCAGGATCTCGCAGGGCTGAGGGTCTGCGCGCCGGTCGGGACGACCAGCCTCGCCAACATCGAGAAGGTCGAGCCGAAGGCGATCGCGGTGACGGCGCAGACCCACACCGGCTGCCTGATGAAGTTCCAGCAGGGCGACGCCGATGCGATCACCGGCGACGACACCGTCCTGGCCGGCCTCGTCGCGCAGGACCCGTACGCCGTCGTGCCTCCCGGGCAGAGGCCGCTCGAGGACGAGCCGTACGGCGTCGGCATGAACAAGAAGGCCAAGGACCTCGTCCGGTTCGTCAACGCCGTGCTCCAGCAGTACGCGCACGACGGGCAGTGGGAGCGCTCCTACCGTCGCTGGCTCGAGCCCGCCCTGCAGGTCCCCGCCCAGCCGCCGACACCGGACTTCAGCCGCCGATGACCGATCCGATGCCCGAGCAGCCGCCGTCCACCGGGACGGCCTCACCGGTCGCGCCCGGCAAGCTCGGTGACGCGCTCGAGCCCGC
This sequence comes from Nocardioidaceae bacterium, assembly GCA_009780515.1. Classification (GTDB taxonomy): domain Bacteria; phylum Actinomycetota; class Actinomycetes; order Propionibacteriales; family Nocardioidaceae; genus Nocardioides. The sequence continues at coordinate 33,734 of WQZX01000012.1, forward strand.
CGACGTCCAGCGCTACCTGGCCGCGTTGGACGACTGGTTGCGCGGCCGTCGTACCGAGCTGGACGACCTCGACCAGGCCGCGCTCGCGAGCGGGCGCGGCGGCGAGGTCGCCGGCGACATGGCGCTCGCACTGGCGCTCTGGAAGGCGATCTCCGACCGCCACCAGCTCGTCCTCGCCACGTGGGACGGCGGGCGGGTGCTCCAGCAGGAGCGGGAGCGGATCTCCGCGCTGATCTGGGGCCGCCTCGACGGCGCGACCGGCCTGCCCGGCGGGCTCGCGGTCTCGCTGCCCGAGGCCGGTCGGCTCTGCGACGCGCTGGTCGCGCAGCTGCGCACCACGCTCGCCCTGGTGCCGGGCGCCGACGCCTCCGCCGCTCGGATCAAGGAGCTGCGCGCCCAGGTGGAGCGCATCCGCGACCAGGTCGGGCTCGAGCCCGTGACCACCCGGGGCCAGGCGGCCGACAAGCTGGCCGAGCTGATCCTGCGGCTCGACTCGATCACCGACCGTGCCGAGCGCGGGGCCGACGTCGGCGGGCTGCTCGGCCCGCTCGAGAACGACGCGACCGTCTACGAGCGCGACCTGATCGTCGGCAACGCCCGTCGCCGCGACGCCCGCGACCAGGTGCTGTCCGCGCGCGAGCTGCGCGCCGACCTGGAGCAGCGAGCGGCCGCGTTGCGCAAGCTCGCCGACGCCTGCGTCGCCACCGTCGACCCGGCGCCGCGGCTCGCGGTGCCCGACGTCGACGCCCTCGGTCCGGTGCCGGTCACGCCCGAGGAGATCGGGCCCTACCGCCACCGGCTCGACCGCGTCTCGCAGGCGCTCGAGCTCGCCCAGCGTCGCTACTCCGACGCCCTCGACGACCACACCGAGCTCGCCGGCCTCCTCGACGCGTACGTCGCCAAGGCCCGCGCGCTGGGCGTCGCCGACCACCAGGACCTCGCGGCCAGCGAGCAGCAGGCGCGGTCGGTGCTCGACCGTCGCCCCAGCCCGATGGCGGTCGCGCAGCAGCTCGTCACGACGTACCAGACCTGGCTGGCGAAGGAGACCCCGAGATGAGCGAGAGCGGGAAGTGCGGCCAGCCGGGATGCTCCGGCCACGTCGTCGACGGCTACTGCGACGTGTGCGGGGCTCCCGGCTCGGGCGGCACCAACACCGCCGCGCCGACGGCGACCGTCGAGGCGGCGACCCCGACGCCGACCTCCACCTCGGCGCCGGGCTCGACCCGCGTGGGCGTCGCGAGCGGTGCCTGCCGGCAGCCGGGGTGCAGCGGCAAGGTGGTCGACGGCTACTGCGACGTGTGCGGCAGCCCGGCGGTGGCCACCGACGCCACCGCCAAGGCCGTGCGGGGATCCGCCTCGGTCGCGACCTCGCGGGTCGACGGTCCCGGCCAGAGCCCGCCGGTCACGGCGGCGACGGCGTCGTCGTCCTCGCGGGTCGCGTCGGCGGCCATCGGCTCCAAGCGCGCCGGCCTGTCGGGCACCCACTCGACGCGTCGTACCCGCACGGGGTCGCAGCGGCTGCGGGCCGCGCACATCGGCGCCGGCCTGACCACCGTGCCGCCGGCGCCCCAGCTCGACCCGGCCAAGGCGATCATGGCCAACCCGCAGGTGCCGGAGGAGAAGCGCTCGTGTCCCAAGTGCGGTGCCGCGGTGGGCCGCGGCCACGACGGGCAGCCGGGTCGCACCGACGGCTTCTGCCCGCAGTGCGGGACCCGGTTCTCCTTCGCCCCCAAGCTCAAGGCGGGCGACCTCGTCGCCGGGCAGTACGAGGTAGCGGGAGCGCTCGCGCACGGCGGCCTCGGCTGGATCTACCTCGCCCGCGACCGCAACGTCTCCAACCGCTGGGTGGTGCTCAAGGGCCTGCTCAACTCCGCGGACCCCGATGCGCTCGCGGCCGCCATCGCCGAGCAGCAGTTCCTCGCGCAGGTCGAGCACCCCTCGATCGTCGAGATCTACAACTTCGTCACCCACGAGGGCGCCGGCTACATCGTGATGGAGTACGTCGGCGGCAAGTCGCTCAAGGAGATCCTCAAGCAGCGGATGGCCGCAGGCGGCGGCAAGTACGATCCGCTGCCGGTCGACCAGGCGCTCGCCTACATCCTCGAGATGCTGCCGGCCTTCCAGTACCTCCACGACCTCGGCCTGGTCTACTGCGACTTCAAGCCCGACAACATGATCCAGGTCGGCGACTCGATGAAGCTTATCGACCTCGGCGGCGTACGCCGGATCGACGACCAGGAGTCGGCGATCTACGGCACGGTCGGCTACCAGGCGCCCGAGGTCGCCGAGGTCGGGCCGTCGGTGGCGTCGGACATCTACACGATCGGGCGCACGCTGCTGGTGCTCTGCATGGAGTTCCGCGGCTACCAGGGGACCTACCTCTACAGCCTGCCGCCGGTGGCCTCGACGCCGCTGTTCCAGGCCAACGACTCGCTCTACTGGCTGATCGCGAAGTGCTGCGCGGCCGATCCCGCCGACCGCTTCGCCTCGGTCGACGAGCTGCGCACGCAGGTCCTCGGCGTCCTGCGCGAGACCGTGGCGCGCACCCACGACGGCACGGCGCTGACGTCGGCCGCCTCGGCGTTGTTCGAGTCCCCGGCGACCGCCGGCCCGCTGGAGACCTGGGACCAGCTGCCGCTGCTTCGCGAGGACACCACCGACCCGCAGCACAGCTGGCTGGCCACCATCGGCACCGACGATCCCCGCCAACGCCTCGAGGACCTCCAGCGGGCGCCCGAGGACAGCGCCGAGGTCTGGCTGGTCCGCGCCCGCGCGGCGCTGGAGATGAACGACTCCGTCCTCGCCCAGCGGTACGCCGGCGCCCTGCTCGCCGACGACCCCTGGGAGTGGCGTGCGCTGTGGATCGAGGGCCTCGCCGCCGTCTCGAACAAGGACTGGGAGGGCGCCAAGGCGTCCTTCAACGCGGTCTACCAGCAGGTGCCCGGCGAGCTCGCGCCCAAGCTCGCCCTCGCCCTCGCCTGCGAGGAGGGCGGGCTGCCCTCGGTGGCCGAGGGTCTCTACCGCGTCTGCTTCGCGACCGATGCGGCGTACGTCGCGCCTGCGGCCTTCGGGGTGGCCCGGGTGCGTGCCGCCTCGGGCGACACCGCCGGCGCGGTGGCGGCGCTGGACCTGGTGCCGGCGACGAGCCGTGGGTTCATCCAGAGCCGCCGGCTGCGGGCCGAGGTGCTCCTCGAGGACCGCTCGAGCGACCTGGGCGAGCTCGACCAGGCGATGCGCACGATCGAGGCGGCGCAGCTCGACGGCCCGACCAAGCACGACTACAGCGCGCGGATCCTCTCGAAGGCGCTGCCGATGGTCCTGGCGCGGCAGGCCCCGGCGACCGGCCAGCGGATCGGCTCGGTCGACGCGTCCGAGCGGGCGGTGCGCGACGCGCTCGAGCTGTCGCTGCGCGGCCTCGCCCACGACACCCACGACGACAGGGAGCGGATCGACCTGGTCAACCGGGCGAACGGCGTACGGAACTGGAGCCTGCTGTGAGCACCGAGCGGGTCTGTCCCTCCTGTGCGGCCGTCGTCCCGGACGGGGTGCGGTTCTGCGAGAGCTGCGGAGCGCCGACCGGTGCTCCGCCCACCGATCCTCTGCCTCCGACCGCTCCGCTCGACGTGACGCCGATGGAGGACGCGCCGATCAGTGCGCCCACCCGTCGCCCGGCCGACGCGCTGCCCGACCCCGCCGAGCCGGCCGGCCGCCGGCCCTGCGCCGAGTGCGGGGGAGAGGTCGGCCCCGACTACTACTGCACCACCTGCGGGACGAAGGCGCCGTCCGAGCGCGACCACTTCGAGGAGACGCCCGCCTCCTGGGTCGCCGGCGTCTGCGACCGCGGGATCGTCCACGAGCGCAACGAGGACGCGATGGCCGTGCTCGCGGCCGACCGGCCCGGCTCGCGCGCGGTCCTGCTCGTGCTCGACGGCGTCTCCAGCTCGGTCGACTCCGACGTGGCCTCGCTCGCAGGCGCCCACGCGGCCCGGGAGGTCCTGCGCCGCCCGCTGCCGGCCGGCATGGGCACCCCGGAGAGCCGGGACGCAGCGGTCGCGCGGACGTTCGCCGACGCGACGGCGGCCGCCAACGCCGCGATCGTCGCGACCACCGATCCCGACTCGCCGAACCCCGCGTCGGCGACGTTCGTCTGCGCGGTGGTCGAGGGCCGCCAGGTCCACGTCGCCAACGTCGGCGACTCCCGTGCCTACTGGCTCCCCGACGACGGTGGGGGCGTGCAGCTCTCCGTCGACGACTCACTGGCGCCGGCGCAGATCGCGGCCGGCGTACCGAGGGAGCAGGCGGAGAGCTCGCACGACGCGCACGCCATCACCAAGTGGCTGGGCCGCGACAGCGGCGACATCACGCCCCGGGTCGGCCGCATCGAGGTCACCGGGCCAGGCTGGGTGCTGGTGTGCTCCGACGGCCTGTGGAACTACGCATCCACCCCGGCCGAGCTGGCCGTCCAGGTGCGTGCGGCGGCGACGACCGAGCCGCTCGCGCTCGCGTCGGCGCTGGTCGGATTCGCGACGGCGTCCGGTGGGCACGACAACATCACCGCGGCGGTGGCACGGTTGGCAGTCCCAGAAGCAGACGAAGGAGTGCAGCACCATGGCTGAGTTCAGCGCCGCGGTCTACCAGAACGAGTTCCTGCCCGACGGCGGCACCGACGTCAACGCCATCGTCACCATCGGCTGCACGGGTGCCGGCACGGCCGGCCAGGGGAGCGGCGGGGACGCCGGCGAGATCATCATCGTCGACACCTCCGGCTCGATGGCCCCGGAGACCATGCAGGCCGCGATCGACGGTGCGAAGGCCGCTCTCGACGAGATCGTCGACGGCACCTACTTCGCCGTGATCGCCGGTGCCGACCACGCGATGCTGGCCTACCCGGCGGTGTCGAGCGGGCCCGGGATGGTCCGCATGGACGGCCGCACGCGCCACGAGGCGATGAGCGCCGTCGAGCGGTTCATCGGCAGCGGCGGCACCGCCATCAGCACCTGGCTGGACCTCGCCGGTCAGCTGTTCGCCTCGATCAAGGACGTGACGCAGCGGCACGTGCTGCTCCTGACCGACGGCGAGAACCGCGAGCGCCCCGGCAAGCTCGACGAGGCGATCCGGCGGGCGACCGGCTACTTCCAGGCCGACTGCCGCGGCGTCGGCACGGACTGGCAGGTCGCCGAGGTGCGGCGCATCTCCGAGGCCCTGCTCGGGTCGGTCGACATCATCCCGGGGCCGAGCGAGATGCGCGCCCAGTTCCAGCAGATCATGCGCACCTCGATGGCGCGCGGCGTCTCCGACGGCAAGCTGAGGATCTGGACGCCGCAGGGCGCGCAGATCCTGTTCGTGCGCCAGGTCTCGCCGACGGTCGAGGACCTCACCGACCGTCGTACGCCGGTCAACCCGCTGACCGGCGACTACCCGACGGGCGCCTGGTCCGACGAGTCGCGCGACTACCACGTCGCCGTACGCGTGGCGGCCAAGGCGATCGGCCAGGAGCAGCTCGCGGCGCGCGTGCAGCTGGTGGTCGGCGACCAGGTCGTGACCCAGGGTCTGGTGAAGGCGACCTGGTCGAGCGACGAGTCGCTCACCACCAAGATCGACCAGCAGGTCGCCCACTACACCGGCCAGACCGAGCTCGCGCGGGCCATCCAGGAGGGTCTCGCGGCGAAGGCCGGCGGTGACGAGGCGACCGCGACCGTGAAGCTGGGCCGCGCGGTCAGGCTCGCCGCCGAGACGGGCAACGACGAGGCGACCACCAAGCTGCGCAAGGTGGTCGACGTCGAGGACGCCGACGAAGGTACGGTCAAGCTCAAGCGCTCCATCGACAAGGCGGACGAGATGGCGCTGGACACCGCCTCCACCAAGACCACCCGCATCCGGAGGGATCCCACGGCATGAGCGTCTGTCCTGCCGGACACCAGTCGGCCGCGGACGACTACTGCGACGTCTGCGGCCTGCCGATCGGCGCGGCCCCCGCCGCGGCCGACCGGCCGGTCGAGGCCGTCGACCCGCCCGGCGTACCGCTGGACGGTGGCGCGAAGCCGGTCGAGCCGGTCGAGACCGCCGACGCGACCTGCCCCAACTGCCAGGCGGTGAACCCGCCGAACGCGCTCTTCTGCGAGGCCTGCGGCTACGACTTCACCACCGGCAGCATGCCCCGCCCGGCGGATCCCGCCGATCCGGCCGCTCCCGCTGAGGGGGCCGAGCAGCCGAAGGCGGTCGAGCCTGTCGAGACCGCTGCACCGGTCGCGCCGCCGATCGGGGCGGGTTGGGTCGCGGAGGTGTGGATCGACCCCGACTGGTACGCCGCCCAGGAGTCCGCCGATCCGCTGCCGTCAGCAGGCCTGCCGACCGTGGTCGCGCTGCGCACCCAGTCGCTCCTGGTGGGCCGGGCCTCCCGCACGCGCGGGATCAGCCCCGACATCGACCTCTCGTCGGACACCGGCATCAGCCGCCGTCACTGCCAGCTGACCACCGACGGCAGGCGCTGGTGGGTCGAGGACCTCGGCTCCTCCAACGGCACGTACGTCGGCGACGCGGTCGGCCCGCTGCCGACGGCCCCGCTGGTCGCGGGTCAGAAGCGTGAGCTCGACGCCGACGACCGGATCTACCTCGGCGCGTGGACGCGCATCGTGATCCGCCGGGCCGAGCCCGGGGAGGCCTGAGGCGCCCGCTGCTCCTGGACCCGGCTCACATCCCGGAGGCCAAGGGCGTCCGCGCGGGGCCGGCTCAGCGGCGCGTGGCGAGCACGACCGACGCGTCCGGCGCGACCATCACCTCGACGGCGGTGAACCGCTCGTCGGTCAGCCACTCCTCGCGCAGGGTGTCGACCCTGCCGGCGGTGATCGGCGGCCACATCTCGCACGGGTAGAAGTCGTCGAGCACCACGAGGCCGCCGGGCTCGACGAGATCGGCGATGCGATCGACGCGTACGGCGTCGGGCTCGCCGGAGTCCATGAACAGCAGGGAGTACGGGCCCTTGTCCATCAGCGTCGACCAGTCGGCGGTGAGCACGTCGACGAGCGCGTCGTCGACGAAGATCTCCGACGCCGCGGCGGCGAGCTTCGGGTCGAGCTCGGCCGTCAGGATCTGCGCGGTGTCGTCACGTACGCCGGACCGCAGCCACGCCGTGCCGACGCCGCACCCGGTGCCGAACTCGGCCATCACGCCGGAGCGGGTCGCGGCGAGCGCCGCCAGCAGCCGGCCGGTCTCGTTGCGGCAGAAGGAGACGTAGCCGGCGCGCCTGCAGACGTCGAAGGCACGCAGCACCACGTCGGGGAGATCAGGTGGCGCGCTCATGACGGACAAGTCTGTCCGACCCGCGCGGATGCGCTACAGTCGGTCCATCATGCGGAGCGTGCTTGTCGTAATCGTGCGCCGCGGCGGGGCCTGAGAGAGGCCACCTCGCCGCGGTGCTACGCGGCGTTCCCATCTCGCCGGCGTCGGCTTCTCACCCGGATCCGTCCAGGATCACGAAGCCTCGAACGCCAGGAGAGAAGCATGTTCACCACCGCCAGCAGCACCACCGCCAGCAGTCGTCACGAGATGCTGGACTGGGGTCCGGCACGCCGGGACCCCGAGCACCCGCTGCACGCCCTCAACGCCGGGTCCTTCGACCCGTTCGACCTGCGGGACGCGTCGGGCGAGCGCCCCGACGACAACTAGATTCCGTTGTCATGAGCACCCCGAACATCCCCGCCCAGGGCAGCGTTGCGCTCGCCGTCGTACCCGGTGACGGGATCGGCCCCGAGGTCACGGCCGAGGCGCTGAAGGTCCTGGAGGTCGCGGCTCCGGAGGGCGTGAAGTTCGAGCAGACCCGCTACGACCTGGGTGCCGAGAACTACCTGCGCACCGGCGAGGTGCTGCCCGCGACGGTGCTCGAGGAGATCCGCGGCGCCGACGCGATCATGCTCGGGGCGGTCGGCGGCAAGCCCAACGACCCGAACCTGCCCCCGGGCATCCTCGAGCGCGGCCTGCTGCTCAAGCTCCGCTTCGAGCTCGACCACTACGTCAACCTGCGGCCGTCCAAGCTCTACCCCGGGTCGGTCTCGCCGCTGTCCGACGCCGTGCTGGGCCGCGGAGACCTGGACTTCGTCGTCGTCCGCGAGGGCACCGAGGGCCTGTACGTCGGCAACGGCGGCTCGATGCGCACCGGCACGCCGGCCGAGGTGGCCACGGAGGTCAGCATCAACACGGCGTACGGCGTGGAGCGGGTCGTCCGCGACGCCTTCGCGCGTGCCCAGCGCCGGCCGCGCAAGAAGCTGACCCTGGTGCACAAGACGAACGTGCTGGTGAACGCCGGCTCGCTGTGGTGGCGGACCACGCAGGCCGTGGCGAAGGAGTTCCCCGACGTCACCGTCGACTACCTGCACATCGACGCCGTCATGATCTTCATGGCGACCGATCCGCAGCGCTTCGACGTCATCGTCACCGACAACATCTTCGGCGACATCATCACCGACCTGGCCGCCGCGATCACCGGCGGCATCGGTCTCGCCGCGTCCGGCAACGTCAACCCCGACCGCACCGCGCCGTCGATGTTCGAGCCCGTCCACGGCTCGGCCCCCGACATCGCCGGTCAGCTCATCGCCGACCCCACCGCCGCGATCCTCTCCGCCGCGCTCCTCCTCGACCACCTCGGCCACCCCGACGCGGCGGCCCGGATCGAGTCCGCCGTGCTCGCCGATCTCGAGGCCCGCACCCCGGGTGCCGCGATCAGGACGCCCGAGGTCGGCGCCTCGATCGCGGCTCGAGTAGTCGGCTGATCCGCGGCTGTATTTCACTGGGTTCCCAGTGAAATACCCGGCTGTGCGGCGAAATTTCGCGTCAGAAGTCGGTATTTCACTGGGTTCCCAGTGAATTACCGCCCCTCCCCAGCCTCCCCAGAGGATTAGATTGATGAGCATGCAGATCACCACCACGCATTCTGCGATCCCGACCGACGACGCGCGGCTGGCAGAGATCCTGTCCAACCCCGGCTTCGGTACGCACTTCACCGACCACATGTTCACCGTCGAGTGGACCCCGGCCGAGGGCTGGCACGACGCCCGCATCACGCCGTACGGGCCGATCACGCTCGACCCGGCCGCGGCGGTCCTGCACTACGCCCAGGAGATCTTCGAGGGGATGAAGGCCTACCGGCACCCCGACGGGTCGGTGTGGGCCTTCCGGCCGGAGGCCAACGCCGAGCGCATGGTGCGCTCGAGCGGCCGGCTCGCGCTGCCCGAGCTCGAGGTGGAGGACTTCGTCCAGGCCGTCACCGAGCTGACCAGGGTCGACGAGCGCTGGGTGCCCGACGGCGAGGGCGAGAAGAGCCTCTACCTGCGGCCCTTCATGTTCGCCTCCGAGAAGTTCCTGGGCGTCCGACCGGCCGAGCACGTCACCTTCATGGTCATCGCCAGCCCCGCCGGCGCCTACTTCAAGGGCGGTGTGAAGCCGGTCGACCTGTGGCTGTCCGAGGACTACACCCGTGCCGGCCGCGGTGGCATGGGCGCGGCCAAGACCGGCGGCAACTACGCGTCCTCGCTCGTCGCGCAGCAGGAGGCATACGCCCAGGGCTGCGACCAGGTCGTCTTCCTCGACGCCCAGGAGGGCAGGTACGTCGAGGAGCTCGGCGGGATGAACATGTACTTCGTCTACGACGACGGCAGCATCGTCACCCCCGAGACCGGCACCATCCTCGAGGGCATCACCCGCGCCTCGATCATCGAGCTGGCCGGCAAGATGGGTCACCCCGTGACCGAGCGGCGGTTCGCGATCGAGGAGTGGCAGGAGGGGGTCGCGAGCGGACGCATCACCGAGGTCTTCGCCTGCGGCACCGCCGCCGTCGTGACCCCCGTGGGCGCGCTGAAGACCGCCCACGGCGACACTCCGGCGCCGGCCGGCGCCGAGCTGACCATGAAGATCCGCCAGGCGCTGGTCGACGTGCAGTTCGGCCGGGCCGAGGACACCTTCGGCTGGATGCGCCGGATCGTCTGATCCCTGATCGGCCGAGCGTGTCGCCGCTCGCCCGCGCCTCGCCGTCCTTGGCCGGCTCGCTCGCTCCGGGCGCTCGTTCCTCGCTTCCTCCGCTCGCTCGTCGGCCGCGCACGGCCTCGCGCTGGCGGCGACACGCTGCCGGCCCGCGGTCGAGGCGGGTGCGTGGTTGCGGCGGTCTGGCGGCTTGCCGCTCTGCGGCTCTGCGGCTTACCGCTTCTCGTGCCGCTTCACGCGGGCGGCGAGGCGCTCGAGGCCAGGGCCTGACAGGTCGGCCAGGGCGATGGGGCGGCCGGACACCGCCATCAGGATCGACTCGGCGCGACCGGCGACCTCGGGGCCGTTGCCGTGGGTCCAGCCGAGGTCGGTGGCGACCAGGCGGATGCCGCGCACGTTGCGCCACGACGGCAGGGCCAACGCCATCGGCAGGAAGTCCAGCACCGGCACGAGTCGCTCCGGCGGGATGCTGCGGGGGAGGCCGAGGGGGCGTCGTACGTCCTGGTGGTGGATCGTCGTGTCGGTCAGCCCGATCGCTCCGCCGAAGCCGGCGGTAGCGCCGGTCGGCGTGGCGTGACGACGGAGCAGGCCGACCAGCTCGTCGGGGGAGCGGTCGCCGTACTCCCGGACGCCGACCGCGTTGGGCGAGGTCCGCGAGGCGAGCGCCCTGGCGTAGCGACGCAGGAGCGCCGACCGGCCGAGCTCCTCGTAGCTGACCACGTGGCCGACGAGCTGCTGCACCGTCCAGCGGTCGCAGAGCGTGCGTGCCTGCCACTGCTCGGGGGTCAGCGTCTCGAGGAGGTCCGCGAACGCGTTGCGCTCCGCCGCCGCGAGCGGCTTGACGTCGGTCGCCACCACATCAGCCTACGGCGGCGATGCGCGGACGCGGAGGGTTCGGCTGGGTAGCCTTTGCGCGTGACCAGCCAGCCCGTCGTGCCGACCCGCGTGGGGGAGTACACCCTGCTCGCGCGCCTCGGTGAGGGCGGGATGGGCATCGTGCACCTCGCGCGGGCCGCCGACGGCCGCAGGGTCGCGCTGAAGGTGCTCCGGCCGCAGGTGGTCGGCGACGACGAGGCGCGGGCCAGGCTGGCGCGCGAGGTGGCGTCGCTCGAGCGTGTCCGCAGCCCCTGGATCGCGGAGGTCATCGACGCCGCGCCGTGGGCCGAGGTGCCCTACGTCGTGACCCGCTACGTGCCGGGGCTCTCGCTCTACGACCACGTCGCCGAGGAGGGTCCGGTGCCCGATCGCGACCTGCTCTGGCTCGCCGGCTGCCTGGCCGAGGGCGTCTCGGCGGTCCACCGCGCGGGCGTCCTCCACCGCGACATCAAGCCCTCCAACGTGCTGATGGAGGGCCGCACCCCGATCCTCATCGACTTCGGTCTCGCCCGCGTCGCCGACGACCCGCGGCTCACCCAGACCGGGTTCCTGCTCGGCACCCCCGGCTACCTCGCCCCCGAGATCCTGTACGGCGATGACGCGACCCCCGCCGCCGACGTGCACGCCTGGGCGGCCACCGTCGCGTACGCCGCGACGGGGCGGGCGCCGTACGGCAAGGGGCCGGCGATGGCGGTCCTCGACCGTGCCCGGCGCGGGCAGCACGACCTCGGCGGGATACCGCAGCCGCTGGCGGGGGTGATCGACGCGTCGCTCGCGCCCGACCCGCTCGACCGGCCGCTGCTCGGCGAGCTGCTGGCATGGCTGAAGCCGCTCAGCACCGACCCCGAGGCGCCGCAGGTCCCGCCGCCGGGCCGCGGCGTCTTCGGCGACCTGACCCAGCCGTACACGCCGGCCGGTCGCCCGGCCGGACCCGCCGTCGCTGCTCCGCCGACGGTGCGTCCGCCGGAGTCGCCGACGGCCGTCATCGAGACCGAGCGCGCACCCGCGCCGCGCACGGACGCGATGGGCCGGGTGGAGCGCGACTGGGACGACCAGCACGTCGACGCCGCACTCTCCCCGGCGCGGGTCCCGCTCGGCGAACGGCTGCGCCGTGCCGTCGCGGTGCTCGCCGGTGCGGCACTCGTCGGAGCCGGCCTGGCCGCGGCGCCGTGGCCGGTCCTGGTCGCACTGCTGGTGCTGGTGTGGGCGCTCCGAGCCGGATCGTTGGCCGCGTCGGCGGTCGCCGACCGTCGTACCCTCCGCGGCCGCAAGTGGTACGACGCACCCGGGGCGGTCGTCACGGGCCCGTGGCACGTCCTGCGGGCGGTCACGGGTGCGGTCGTGCTGGTGCTCTGGGCGACCGGCATCGGCGCCGCCGCCGGCCTGGTCGGCTACGCGCTGGACGGTCTCGGGATCTCGCTGTTCCTCGCCGGCCTCGCCGCCGCGCTCGCGCTGTGGACGGGGCCGGGCAGCGACCGGTTCCGGCCGCCGGTCGGCCGGGTGCTCTACCCGCTCGCGCGGTCGACGACGTCGTGGCTGGTGGTCTCGGGCGTCCTGCTGGTCCTCGCCGGAGCGCTCGGCCTGCTGGTGGCCACGCACGGCACCGACTGGATGCCGGCGTCCTCGGGTCCGTTCGGCCTCTGAGCCTCTGCAACAATGAGGGCGAGATGAGCGCCCAGCCCGACGCCACGCAGGAGCCGACCGCACCGGACCTGCACGGCGCGTTCCACGTCTACGACACCACCCTGCGTGACGGCATGCAGCAGGAGGGTCTGAACCCGACGGTCGCGGACAAGCTCGCGATCGCGCGCCACCTCGACGGCCTCGGCGTCGGCTACATCGAGGGCGGGTGGCCGGGCGCGAACCCCAAGGACACCGAGTTCTTCCGCCGCGCCGCCACCGAGCTCGACCTTCAGCACGCACGGCTCGCGGCGTTCGGAGCCACCCGGCGCGCGGGTCTGAAGGCGGCCGACGACCCGCTGGTCGCCGCGCTGCGCGAGAGCGGCGCCGGTGTCGTGACGCTGGTGGCGAAGTCCCACGCCGGACACGTCGAGAAGGCCCTGCGCACCACGCTCGAGGAGAACCTCGCGATGGTGCGCGACACCGTCTCCCACCTCCGCGCCGAGGGCCAGCAGGTCTTCCTCGACGCCGAGCACTTCTTCGACGGCTACCGGCTCGACCGGTCCTATGCCCTCGAGGTCCTGCGCACGGCGTACGACGCCGGGGCGGACGTCATCGCCCTCTGCGACACCAACGGCGGGATGCTGCCGGACTGGGTCTCCGACGTGGTGCTCGACGTCATCGACACCACCGGGGTGCGGGTCGGCATCCACTGCCACAACGACACCGGCTGTGCCGTCGCCAACACCCTCGCCGCGGTCGCCGCCGGCGCGAGCCACGTCCAGGGCTGCATCAACGGGTACGGCGAGCGCACCGGCAACGCCGACCTCGTCAACGTCGTCGCCAACCTGGAGCTCAAGCTGGACCGCAAGGTCCTGCCGCCCGGCCTGCTCACCGAGGCGACCCGCATCGCCCACGCCGTCGCGGAGGTCACGAACGTGCCGCCCGCCTCCCGTCAGCCGTACGTCGGCACCTCCGCCTTCGCGCACAAGGCCGGCCTCCACGCGTCGGCGATCAAGGTCGACCCCGACCTCTACCAGCACATGGACCCCGCCGGGGTCGGCAACGACATGCGGCTGCTCGTCTCGGAGATGGCCGGCCGTGCCTCCATCGAGCTCAAGGGCAAGGAGCTCGGCTTCGACCTCTCCGGCGATCCCGACCTGGTCTCCCGGGTCACCAAGCGGGTCAAGGAGATGGAGTCGGTCGGCTACACCTTCGAGGCGGCCGACGCGACCTTCGAGCTGCTGCTGGCCGAGGAGGTGACCGGCGAGCGTCCGTCGTACTTCGAGGTCGAGAGCTGGCGGGTCATCACCGAGACCGTGCCCAACCCGCGTCCCGAGGACGAGGCGCTGTCCGAGGCGACGGTCAAGCTGCGCGCCGGGGGCGTGCGCTACGTCGTCACCGGCGAGGGCAACGGCCCGGTCAACGCGCTCGACCAGGCGCTGCGCTCCGCGATCGTGCAGGCCTACCCCGAGGTCGCGAGGTTCGAGCTGATCGACTTCAAGGTGCGCATCCTGGACCAGGGCCACGGCACCGACGCGATCACGCGCGTGCTCATCGACACCACCGACGGCGAGGCCACCTGGGTGACCGTCGGGGTCGGGGCGAACGTCATCGAGGCCTCCTGGGAGGCACTCGTCGACGGGATCGCCTACGGCCTGCGCAGGCACACCGCCTGACGTTTCGACGGTCGAGTGCGGGAGAGGCTCCGCGCTGTGACCTGGCAGCCTGCGATCGCTCCGCCACCGCCTCCCCGGCCGCGGCCCGCCCTCAACACGGCGGACCTGGTGGTGAGCATCGTCCTGCTCGTGGTGTTCGGCATGGGGTTGGTGATGCTGTCGTTCTTCAGCCTGTTCCTCACGATGGCCAGCGACGGCTGCACCGGGGAGCCGTGTGACTACCACGAGATGGGTCTCGGCATCGCCCTGGCGGGCGTGGGCACCTGGGTGCCGTTCGTGGCGTCGCTGGCCGGCGTGATCGTCCAGGTCGCGCGCCGCCGGCTGAGCTGGTGGATCCCGCTGGTCGGCGTCGTCGTCGCCCTCGGGGTCTTCGCCGCCGGTGTCGCCCTCGTCAGCGCGGGCGGTCCGCCCTCCTGACGGCTACGGTCGGAGCGTGACCGAGCTGCACGACCTGACGGCCCTCGAGCAGGGCGAGCTGATCCGATCGGGAGAGATCGACCCGGTGGAGCTGACCGAGCACTACCTGGGGCGGGCGGAGGCGCTGCCGGCCGACCTCGTCGACGGTGCGTTCGCCCACCGCGACCCCGACTCCGCGCGCCGCCGCGCCCAGGAGGTGGCGGCCGTGGGTCCCGTCGGTGTCGGCGCGTCGCCGCTGGCCGGCGTACCGACCGCGATCAAGGACCTCAACCTGACCCGGGGGGTCCCGACGGCCTTCGGGTCGCCGGTGTTCGCGGGCTACGTGCCGGACGTCTCCGACTCCATCACGCTCTCGATCGAGGACGCCGGGATGGTCAGCCTCGGCAAGACGGCGACGCCCGAGTTCGGCTCGCCCTGCTACACCGAGCCCGAGGGCCGGCCGCCGGCGGTGACGCCGTGGGACACGACCCGGATGGCCGGCGGATCGTCGGGCGGGGCGGCCTCGGCCGTCGCGGCGGGGCTGGTCCCGGTCGCGCACGGCTCGGACGGCGGCGGGTCGATCCGGATCCCGGCGTCCTGCTGCGGCCTGGTCGGGCTCAAGCCCACGCGGGGGCGGATCTCCGGCTTCCCGATGTACGGCGACCCCATCGGACTCTCGACCTCCGGCGCGATCGCGCGCACGGTGGCCGACGCCGCGGCCCTGCTGGACGTCCTCGCCGGACGACGGGCGGGCGACCCGTCCTGGGCGCCGCCGCCGTCGGGCAGGTTCCTCGACGCGTGCTCGAGGGAGCCGGGACGGCTGCGGATCGCCCGGATCAAGACGCCGATCGTGGCCGACGCCGAGGTCCACCCCGAGGTGTCGCGCGGGCTGGAGGACGCCTCCCGGCTGCTGGCCTCGCTCGGCCACTCGGTCGAGCCCTTCGACCCGCCGCTCCCGCCCGAGGCCGTGCCGGTCTTCGAGACGTGCTGGGCGGTGCTGACCGCGCTGTCCACCACGCCGCTCTCGCCCGCCCAGAGGGAGCAGCTCCGACCGCTCACCCGGTGGCTGGGCGCCCGTGGCGAGGCCGTCACCGGGCCCGCGTTCGGCCTCGCCATCGGCGCGCTGCGGCGCCACGCGGCCGATGCCCTGGTCGCGCTCGCGCCGTACGACGCCGTGCTGACGCCGACGCTCGCCCAGCCGCCGCTGCCGGTCGGCGCGATCCGCGACGACGAGGACCCCGCCGCGGACTTCGAGGCGCAGAAGCGCTTCACGCCGTGGACCTCCGCCTGGAACGTCACCGGGATGCCGGCCATCTCGCTGCCGCTGCACCAGACGCCCGAAGGGCTGCCGGTCGGGATGATGCTGGCCGCCCGGCCGGCGGAGGAGGAGCTGCTGCTCTCCCTGGCCGCCCAGGTCGAGGCCGCCGCGCCGTGGAGGGATCGCCATCCGTCGGTGTGGTGACCCGGTAATTCACTGGGTACCCAGTGAATTACCGGGTCTTGCAGGGAAATCTCGCTCCAAAGGCCGGTATTTCACTGGGAACCCAGTGAAATACCGGCGCGGTCAGCGGACGAGCCACCCCGGCGCCGCCATCTGGAACGACAGCCGATCCCGTCGACCCGCGCCCTCGGGAATGACGGCCAGCAGCGGCACTCCGGTCACCCTCGGCAGCTCGTCGCGGTTGGTGGTCTCGGCCAGGCCGGGGGAGGCGGGCCAGGACCCGATGACCACGCCGATCGGCTCGATCCCGCGCGCACGCAGCGCGTTGACGGTCAGCTCGGTGTGGTTGAGCGTGCCGAGCCCGGCGCGGGCGACGACGACCACGTCGACCTGGGCCTCGGGCATCGAGTCGCGCAGCGCGACGGTCAGGTCGAGGAGCGTGCCGCCGTCGAGGTCGAGGCGGACCAGCAGACCGCCGGAGCCCTCGACGATGATCGTGTCGTAGTCGTTGGCGAGCGTCCGGATGTATGCCGCGTGCACCTCGACCGGGGGGATCCGCACCCCCTGGCGGCGGGCGGCCACGTCGGGCGCCAGCGGGTCGTCGAGGCGCGTCAGCTCCTGGACCGGGCAGCCGGCGAGCGCCAGCACCGTGGTCGCGTCGGCGTCGTCGTGCGCCTCGGCAGGTACGCCGGTCTGCACCGGCTTGACCACGACGACGCGGTCACCGGCGGTCGTGGCGAGCGCGGCGGTCGCGATCGTCTTGCCGACGTCGGTGTCGGTGCCGGTGACGACGATGACGCGGGTCATGAGTGCTCCTTGGTGATGGTGATCAGGGTGTCGACGGCCCGCCTCCACTCGTCCTCGGGCACCCCGGCGGATGCGGTGATGCGCAGCCGCGAGACCCCGTCGGGCACCGAGGGCGGACGGAAGCAGCCGACCCGGAGCCCGACCCGCAGCGCCGCGGCCTGTGCCTCGACGGCCGCCGTCGGCGACGACATCGGCACCGAGAGCACGGCGCCGTCGGGGGCGATCACGCCGAGCGCGTCGGCCAGCTCGCGCACCCGGGTCAGGACCCGGATGCCGAGCCAGGGCTCGGTGCGCGCGATCCGCAGCGCGGCCAGCGCCCCGCCCGTCGCGGCCGGGGCCAGCCCGGTGTCGAAGATGAACGGCCGCGCCGTGTTCACGAGGTGCTCGCGCAGCGCGGCGGAGCCGAGCACGGCACCGCCCTGCGCCCCGAGCGCCTTGGAGAGGGTGGCGGTCACGACGACGTGGGGCAGCCCGCCGAGACCGAGGGAGGCGACCAGGCCGCGGCCGTGCACACCGAGGCCGTGCGCCTCGTCGACGACGAGCAGCGCGCCGGCGTCGCCACAGAGCCGGGCCAGCTCGGCCAGCGGTGCGGCGTCGCCCAGCACCGAGTAGATCGACTCGACGACGACGAGCACCCGCTCCTCGGTCGCGCCCGCGAGTGCCTGCCGCACCGCGTCCACGTCGTTGTGCGGCACGACGCTCACGGCAGCGCGCGACAGCCGGATCGCGTCGATCAGGGAGGCGTGCACGTGGGCGTCGGAGATCACCCGCGTCGAACGGTCGGCGAGCGCGGTGACGACCCCGAGGTTCGCGTGGTAGCCGGTCGAGAACACCAAGCCGGCCGGCTGCTCCATCCACTCGGCAAGCTCGGCCTCGAGCGCGGCGTGCAGGTCCAGCGTGCCGGTCACGAGGCGCGAGGCGCCGGCGCCGGCGCCGTACGACTCCGCGGCCGCGGCTGCCGCGGCCCGCACGCGCGGATCGCCGGACAGCCCGAGGTAGTCGTTGCCGGCGAGGTCGGTCATCGGGTCGTCGGCATCGCGCGGGCGGAGTCGGCGGGTCAGCCCCGCGTCCTCGCGCGCCTGCGCACGCGCGGCCAGCCACTCGTCCCAGCTCATGCCGCCCCCACTGCCGCCGTGATGCCCCGCACGACCACGTCGAGGTCGTCGTCGGAGGCGACGTACGGCGGCATCGTGTAGATCAGGTCGCGGAACGGCCGCAGCCACAGCCCGGCCGCCAGCGCCGCCTCCGTCGCCCGCTCGACGTCGACCGGACGATCGAGCTGTACGACGCCCACCGCCCCGATCGTGCGTACGTCGGCCACGCCGGCCGCCCCGCGCAACGGCTCGAGACCCGCGGTGAGGCGGGAGTGCACGCGATCGACCTCGGCCTTCCAGCCGCGGTCGAGCAGCAGGTCGATCGACGCGGAGGCGATCGCGCACGCGAGCGGGTTGCCCATGAAGGTCGGCCCGTGCATCAGCACGCCCGACTCCGACGCGGCGATCCCGCGCGCCACGCGCTCGGTCGTGAGGACCGCGGCGAGCGAGACGTAGCCGCCGGTCAGCGCCTTGCCGACGCACAGCACGTCCGGAGCCACGACCTCCGAGGCGAACAGCCGGCCGGTGCGTCCGAACCCGGTCGCGATCTCGTCGAAGACCAGCAGCAGGCCGTGCTCGTCGGCCACCTCGCGGAACACCCGCAGGCAGTCCTCCGGGTACGGATGCATCCCGCCGGCCCCCTGCAGCAGCGGCTCGACGATGATCCCGGCCAGCTCGTGCGCGTGCTCGTCGGCCACGCGCCGGAACTCGGCCTCCCACTGGGCGACCGCCTGCGCGTGGTACCTGACGGAATCGTCGCGATCCCCCGGATTCGCGGACATCTCTGTCAGGTACGACGCAGCGCCCGGCGGCTGGGGGGCGAAGACCTGCTCGGGCAGCAGCCCGCGCCACATCGAGTGCATCCCGCCGACCGGGTCGGTGACCGACATGCAGTCGAACGTGTCGCCGTGGTAGCCGCCGTACACGGTCAGCATGCGGGTGCGCTCGGGCCGGCCGACGCCGCGCTGCCACTGGAGCACCATCTTGATCGCGACCTCGACCGACACCGAGCCCGAGTCGGCCAGGAACACCCGGTCGAGCCCGTCGGGCGTGACCGTGACCAGCCGCCTGGCCAGCTCGATCGCCGGCGCGTGGGTGAGTCCGCCGAACATCACGTGGCTGAAGTCCGCGACCTGCGCGGTGACCGCGGCGTCGAGCTCGGGCACGCCGTAGCCGTGGATCGCCGCCCACCACGACGACATCCCGTCGACGACCCACTCGCCGCCCCGTCCCGATCCGGGCGAGAGGTCGAGCTCGAGACGGGCGCCGGCCGCCCCTGTCACCAGCCGTACGCCGGCCGGGTCGGTCACCGCGGTGTAGGGATGCCAGACGTGCTCGCGGTCGAACGCGAGCAGGGTCTCGACAGGCTCGACCACTGAACCGTCAGGCGTTGGCGGCAACTTCGGTCCCAGCACCGCGGCGGCGGATCGAGGGGTTGTGCTCCGAGCCCTGGTCGGACGGCTCGTCGGAGGACGCCTCGGCCGAGCCGCATCCGCAACCCTCGCCGCAGCCGCCGGCCGCGCTGCACGGCGAGCCGACGTGCGCACGGTGGACGACGCCCGCCTCGTGGGCCGCGATGAGCTCGTCGAACGCGCTCGCGTCCATGCCGAGGATGACGAAGCCGTTGTCGCGCAGCATCTCGAGGTCGGAGAGCGCGTCCTGGCCCTCGGAGGTCAGGTAGTCGCCGAGGAAGATCGAGTTGGCGACCTGCAGCGCCGTGGCCTGGAGCGAGCGGAGGTGCATCTCGCGACCGCCGGCGATCCGGATCTCCTTGTCGGGGCACACGAACCGCGCCATCGCGAGGATCTTCACGCAGCGCGTGGGGGAGAGCTCCCAGGTGTTCTCGTACGGCGTCCCGTCGAAGGGCATCAGGAAGTTCACCGGGATCGAGTCGCTGCCGAGCCCCTTGAGCGCGAACAGTGCCTCGACGAGCTGCTCGTCGGTCTCGCCGAGACCCGCGATCAGGCCGGAGCAGGGCGACAGCCCGGCCGACTTGGCCTTGCCGATGGTGTCGACGCGGTCGTCGTACGAGTGCGTCTGGACGATGTTGTCGTGGTTGGACTCGGCGGTGTTGATGTTGTGGTTGTAGGCGTCCACGCCGGCCGCCTTGAGCCGCTCGGCCTGGCCGTCCTTGAGCAGGCCGAGGCAGGCGCAGACCTCGACGCCCTCGTAGGAGTCCTTGAGTGCCTCGGTCATCTCCACGACCTTGTCGATGTCGCGGTCGGAGGGGCCGCGGCCCGACGAGACCATGCAGACGCGGGTGGCGCCGCCGGAGAGGCCGGCGCCGGCCTGCTTGAGCGTCTCCTCCTTGGAGAGCCAGGAGTACTTCAGGATCGGCGCCTGCGAGCCGAGGGCCTGGCTGCAGTAGTTGCAGTTCTCCGGGCAGAGGCCCGACTTCAGGTTGACCAGGTAGTTGACCTTGACGGTGTTGCCGAAGTGCTCGCGGCGCAGCCGGCCCGCGGCGGCCACGACGGACATCAGCTCGGCGTCGTCGGCCTGCAGCACGGCGAGCGCGTCCGCCTCCGTCGCGGCGCCGCCGCCGAGGATCCGGTCGGCGATCTGGTCGAAGGCGGTCATGGAGGTCTCCTCTGGCTGGGCCGTCACCTGAACAGTGTTCAGGACGGAGCGTAGGTCAGGTCTGTGGCTACTCGCCAGTCAGGTCCCTGGCAGGTTCTCCCGGCCAACCTGCTCGCATGGCACAGATCTCCGATGTGAAGGAAGCCGTCAGAACCAACGGCGGCACGATGCTGAACAAGGTTCCCGAGGTCACGATCTGGTTCTGGATCATCAAGATCCTCTGCACCACGGTCGGCGAGAGCTTCGCGGACTACATCAACGAGACGCTCGGCTTCGGTCTGGCGAACACGATGCTGCTGTTCACCGCGATCTTCATCGCCGTGCTCACCTGGCAGATGCGGACGAAGCGCTACCAGCCGTTCCCGTACTGGCTGACCGTCGTGGTCGTCAGCGTGGCCGGCACGCTCTACACCGACATGGGCACCGACCAGATCGGCATCCCGCTGTGGATCAGCTCCACGGTGTTCGCCGTACTGCTGGCGGCCGTGTTCGGCGTGTGGTGGATGCGTGAGCGCACGCTGTCGATCCACAGCATCAACACCCGCTCCCGCGAGTCCTGGTACTGGCTGACCGTCCTGGTCACCTTCGCCCTCGGTACGGCGACCGGCGACTGGACGCTCGAGCTGACGAACTGGCTTCCGGTGCAGTCGATCTTCCTGCCGCTCGGCCTGATCCTCTCGATCGCCGCGCTGTGGAAGTGGGGCGCCAACCCGGTGCTGTCCTTCTGGCTCGCCTACATCCTGACCCGCCCGCTGGGCGCGAACATCGGCGACGCGCTCGCCTCGCCCAAGGTGGCGCCCGCCGGCCAGCCGGTCGGTCTCGGCCTCGGCACGCTGTGGACCAGCCTGATCTTCCTCAGCGCGATCCTGGGCACCGTCATCTACCTGGCGATCAGCAGGTCCGACGTCGTCGAGACCTACGACGCCACGCACACCCCGTCGGTGACGACCAACCCGCGTCGCGAGCGGATCGCCGCCTTCGGCTTCGTCGTCGTCGCGCTCATCGCGGGCGGCGTGATGTTCTGGGGCCACCAGCAGCCGCACGCCACCTGCGACCCGACGGGCGCGAGCGAGACGATGCCGGCCTGCCCGAAGCCGAAGTTCAACGCCAGCCAGACCAGGGCGGCGGTGGCGAAGTACGAGGGCCTGGCCAGGAAGGCGACCGCCGCGGACAAGGCCGGCAAGGCCTCCACGGCGCACGCCACGGTCCAGCAGATGCGCGACGACTGGGACGCCGACTCCACCTCGCTGCAGCAGGTGAACAAGAAGACGTGGACCCTGCTGGACAACCAGATGGACGCGGTGCTGCAGACCTTCGCGATCGACCACGGCAACATCAAGCCGGCGGCTCCCGCAGCGCAGGAGAAGCAGCTCGGTGTGCTCCTGAAGGACCTGCAGAGCCACAAGTTCTGATCTAGGACGGAGTCAGGCCCGCGGGAGCCGCACCACGAAGGTGGCCCCGCGGGCCTCGCCGTCTCCGCGGAACAGAACATCGCCGCCCACGCCCCGCGCGATCCGGCGCGCCAGGGCCAGGCCCAGACCCGATCGGCCCGGCACCGCGCCAGGCCGGAACAGCACGTCGACGTCGGCCACGCCCGGCCCGTCGTCACTGACGACGAGGTCGACGAGGTCGCCGTCGCACTCCACCGTGACGGTGGTCCGGTCGGCCAGGCGGGCGGAGTTGTCGAGGACCGGTCCGAGCGCGCGCATCGCGATCTCGAGAGGTACGTCGATGCGGGCGCTCTCGGCGTCGGCGACCGTCAGGCCGTCGTACCTCCTGCTCGCCTCGGCGAGGACGTCGTCGGCCGAGCACGTGCCCGCGGCCGCGCGCTCCGACGAGGGCCGTCGAGCGATCTCGAGCAGGACGGTGATGGTGGCCGCCATGGTGCGGGCGGCCCGCCGGATGCCCTCCACGTCCTCGCTCAGGTCCGGGGCGAGGTCGGTGCGCAGCGCGAGCAGGTCGGCGGTGGCCTGGACGACGGTCAGGGGAGTGCGCAGCTCGTGCGCGAGTTCGGAGGTGAGCCGCTGCTCGGCACGGATCGCGTGGCCGACCTTCTCCAGCAGGCCGTCGAGGGTGTGGGCGAGCTCGCGGATCTCGTCGGTCGGTGGGCCGAGGTCGAAGCGCCGCTCGAGGTCGTGCTCGCTCCACTCCTCGGCCGTGCGCGCCATGTCCGCGACCGGCGAGAGCGCGCGATGGCTGATCCACGTCGCCACGGCGACGGCCAGGAGCACGATCAGGATCCCGGCCGCGATGGACACCTCGAGCGCCTGCGACTCGTCGTGCTCGTACGGCGCCAGCGCCTCGGACGACACGACCACCCCGCGGGCGCCCGACGGAGTCCGGAAGGGCTCCGCCCCGACCGTGAACCGGTCGCCGGCGAGCTGACGCTCCGTGGTCGTGCGGGCGAGCTCGGCGAACGCGGAGGCCAACGACGGCGGCGCCGATCCCGCGACGATGCGACCGCGGGAGTCGTACACCGCGACGCCCGGGTCGACGCCGCGATCCGGGACGGTGGGGGTGCTGCCGCCGGTGGCGGCGTCGGCGAGGGCGATGACGGCGTTGGTGCGGTCCTCGATGACACGGTCCACGGTGTGCGAGGTGGTCACGCTCAGGACCAGCTGCGCGACGACGGCGAGCGTCGCCGCCACGACGGCGGCGCTCGCGCCGGCCAGCCAGATCAGCTGGCGCCGGAAGCCTCGCAGGTCCGTGAGCGCGTTGGGTCTGTCGATCACGGCTCCCGCTCCGCCATCCGGAAGCCCACGCCTCGGACCGTCTCGATCTCGACGGGGGCGGAGATGGTGGCGAGCTTGCGGCGGATCCTGCGCATGAAGGAGTCGATGGTGTTCTCGCTGACCTGCGAGCCGTCCGGCCACCCGGCGGCGACCACGCTGCGCCGCCGTACGACGTCCCCGGGGCGGGACGTGATCGACGCCAGCATCCGGAACTCGGTCGGCGTCAGCAGCACCCGGCCGCCGGGCGCGCGGGCGCTGTGGGCCGTCGGGTCGAGGACCAGCCCGTCCGAGGGCGCTGCCGGGGGACGGCCACGGAGGGCCAGCGCCTGCACCCGCGCCAGCACCTCCTTGATCTCGAACGGCTTGACCACGTAGTCGTCGGCGCCGGCGGCGAAGGCGCCGAGCAGCTCGTGCGTCGCGCTCAGCGCGGTCAGGAACAGCACGGGCGCGTGCTGTCCGGCGGAGCGGAGCGCCGGCACGACGTCGCGGCCGTCGGCGTCGGGCAGCCCGATGTCCATCACCAGGACGTCGAGGTCGGCGTCCGGCCCGAGCAGGGCGATCGCCTCGCTCCCGGTGTGCGCCGCCACGACGGTGTGACCGGCCTGCTCCAGGGCCCGTGTCAGGACCTTGCGGATGGACAGGTCGTCCTCGCAGATTCCGATCCTCATGCAGCGGCTCCTCGGCGGGTCGTCGACGGGTCTAGGGTCGCTCGCGCGAGCATCGCAGGGCGGGGATGAGGAGAGCATGAAGGAGCGTCATCGGCGCAGCGACGTGGTTGCGCGAGCCGTCGACGTCCTCGACGAGCACGGCCTGGCCGAGCTGTCGATGCGGCGGCTGGCCGGCGAGCTCGGCGTACGTGCCAGCGCGCTGTACCACCACGTCGCCAACAAGGACGAGCTCCTCGCGGCCGTCGCCGACGAGGTCCTCGAGCGCGGGCGACGTGCCGCCGAGGTCGTCACCTGGGAGTCCGAGCTGCGCCTCGCCGCCGTCGAGCTGCGATCGGCGATGCTCGCCCACCGCGACGGTGCCGCCCTCATCTCCCAGGTGTACGCCGCCGGCGGCGCGCGCCTCCCGGAGCAGCGCATGCGCGACGCGCTGCTCCGCGGGGGTGCGACCGCGGAGCTCGCCCGGGTCGGTGCGCGGACGCTCGTGCACTTCGTGCTGGGGCACGTCGGCGACGAGCAGGCTTCGAGCGAGACGCCCGACGGTGGGCTCGCCGACGACCTCGCTGACGACTTCGCCGTCGGGCTGGGGCTGATCCTGGACGGATTGGCCCAGCGGTTCACCCGTTGACCTTGTCACCGAAACACGCGACGGGCAGGGTTGAGGGCATGGCCGACAAGATGAAGCCGGTGACCATCGTCCTCTTCGGAGCGACGGGTGACCTGTCACGACGCAAGCTGCTGCCCGGGCTGTTGCACCTGTTCGAGACCGGGCTGATCCCCGAGCTGCGCATCATCGGCACCTCGCTCGACGAGTACACCACCGAGACGTTCGTGAAGTTCACGCACGACGCGGTCTCGGAGTTCTCCGGCGACGACGGCGACATGAAGGCCTGGCCGGAGTTCTCCAAGCTGCTGCACTGGGCGCCGGGCGCGGAGGGGGCGGCGGGCCTGCGGGCCGCGGTCGACAAGGTCGAGGCCGAGTGGAGCGGCGACGTGACCAGGCTGGCGTACCTCAGCGTGCCGCCGAAGGCCGCGCCGGCCGTGGTGCACACCCTCGAGGACGCCGGCCTCGCCGAGCACAGCCGGATCATCATGGAGAAGCCGTTCGGCACCGACCTCGCGAGCGCGAAGGCTCTCAACGCAGAGCTGCACTCCGTCGTCGACGAGGCGCAGATCTACCGGATCGACCACTTCCTCGGGAAGGAGGCCGCGCAGAACATCCTCGCGTTCCGGTTCGCCAACGGCCTCTTCGAGCCGATCTGGCACCGCAACAACATCGACCACATCCAGATCGACGTGCCCGAGGAGCTCGGGCTGGAGCAGCGCGCCGGCTTCTACGAGTCGACCGGCGCCTTCCGCGACATGGTGGTCACCCACCTCTTCCAGGTGCTCGCGTTCACCGCGATGGAGCCGCCGACGTCCCTCTCCCCGGACGCCATCAACGCCGAGAAGGACAAGGTGTTCCGGTCGATGCAGCCGCTCGACCCGGCCGACGTCGTACGCGGTCAATACCAGGGCTACCGCGACATCGACGGCGTCGCGAAGGACTCCGAGACCGAGACGTTCGTCGCGCTGAAGTGCTTCATCGACAACTGGCGCTGGGCCGGCGTGCCGTTCTACCTCCGCACCGGCAAGCGGCTGGCCGAGGGCGCCCGCGTCATCTCGATCGGGTTCAAGGAGCCGCCGCGGTCGATGTTCCCGAAGAACTCCGGCGTCGGCGACCACGGCCCCGACCACCTGACCTTCGACCTCGCCGACCACGCGCGCATGTCGCTGTCGTTCTACGGCAAGCGCCCCGGGCCGGGGATGAAGCTGGACAAGCTGTCGATGCAGTTCGCGATGCAGGACACCGGATGGGCCGGCTCGGTCCTCGAGGCCTACGAGCGGCTCATCTACGACGCCGCCCGCGGCGACAAGACGCTGTTCACCTCCGCCGAGGGCATCGAGCGGCTGTGGGAGGTCTCCACCCCGCTGCTGGAGAACATGCCCATCGTGCGGTCCTACCGCCAGGGCAGCTGGGGTCCCAACCAGATCCACCAGCTCATCGCGCCGTACGCCTGGCGGCTGCCGTTCGAGCGCGAGTGGCGCTCGCCGAACTCGATGGGTGGCTGACCGGCGACCTGTCGTTGCATGAGCAGGCCGAGCGTGCAAGCCCGTGGTTGGTGAGTGCGTTCCTTCGCGCCGCTTGGGTTGCGGCCGACAGCAGCTACGGGGACGGGCGGCCTCCGACCGAGCGCCGCGGCCGGCCGGCGGGTGGTCGCGCCCTGACCCAGGGTGGTCGAGCTTGTCGAGACCCCCGGCGGCGGTCGGGTTCTTCTCGCCCGCCGCGGGGCTCCAGACCGACAGCAGCGACGGAGACAGGCGGCCTCCGGTTCCGCGCCGCCGCCGGCCGTGGGGTGGTCGGGTCCTGACCCAGGGTGGTCGAGCTTGTCGAGACCCCGGCGGTGGGCTCCCTCTCACTCGCCGCGGGGCTCCAGACCGACAGCAGCGACGGGGACGGGCGGCCTCCGGTTCCGCGCCGCGGCCGGCCGTGGGGCGGTCGGCTCTTGACCAGGGTGGTCGAGCTTGTCGAGACCCCCGGCGATGGGGTTCTTCTCACCCGCCGCGGGGCTCCAGACCGACAGCAGCGACGGGGACGGGCGGCCTCCGGTTCCGCGCCGCCGCCGGCCCGAAGATTTCTGCGAGAAACGCCGTCCCACCTGCAGAAACAGGTTCGCATCAGGTTCGAACAGGCGTATGATTAAGGTACGTCGAACAGGTAGAACTCGGGAGTCTCTCATGGTCGCAGAGCCGGTGCACCACCACCCGTTGCTCGACTGCGCCGAGCACCTCGAGGCCGAGCTTGCTGCTGTCGCCGACGTGCCCGCGGTGTACCTGACCGCGGCCGAGAAGGCTGTGGCTCTGCGTGCGTTCGCGCGGGTCGAAGCGGAGCTGACCGAGCTGCGGCTGCGGGTCCTCGCCGCTGCCGGTGACCTTGCCGAGGCCTCGGCCTGTCGCGATGCCGGGATCTGGCTCGCCCACGAGACCCGGACCCGGCCCAGCACCGGGCGCGCGGAGCTTGAGCTCGCCACCGCGATCGACACCAAGCACCTCAAGGTCGGCGGCGGGATGCGGGCCGGTGCCGTCAACGTCGGCCAGGCGCGGGTGATCGTGGCCGCGTTGGATGCGCTGCCCGGCGACCTCGACCCTGAGGTGTTGGCGCGTGCGGAGGCGGAGCTGGTCGAGCTCGCCGCCAGGTTCGACCCTGCCGAGCTGCGGCGGATCGGACGCAAGATCCTCGAAGTCGTCGCCCCCGACGTCGCCGAGGACGAA
>WQZX01000013.1 GCA_009780515.1 Nocardioidaceae bacterium
CCCGAGCGAAGGGCGGCCGGCGTCGCGACTTCCCTCCCGAAAGGAGGGCTTGTGGTGGAGCGATCAATTCTCAAATGCTTTCAAGCCCGGGATTCACGCTGAATCCCGGGCCTGGTCTGATAGCGGGGGCAGGGTTTGAACCTTCGACCTCTGGCTTGCTTCAGCCACCACGGAACGGCTTGGAGAACGGTGGATCTCCTCGATTTACACGGGAAGACCCCATAGTCCACCTCGGAGTGTAACGGGTGGGCACGGGCCGGATCGGACCAGTAAGTGGCCGGTTTCTGTCAGGTGCCCCAATCCTGAACTCGCACCAAGTGGCGCTGTCAGTGAAGCGGGAGATAGACGACCCGGTTCTCCCAGTCCTCCGGCTCGCTCGCGCCAGCGATCAGGATGAGCTCGTCGATGATCACAGACCGCGGGACGGACTCCGGGATCTCGATGACGCCCGGCATGGGCAGTCCGGCCGCAACACGCTCGTAGGCGAAGTCCGCAAAGGTCGAGACATCGTGGGTCACCACGATGCGCTCCTCGCGCGCAGCCCACTCCAGGACCTGCGGATCGTCGACCTCGCGTAGTCCGACTTCCTGCACGGCCACGATGTCGAGGTCCGGCTCGCGTCGCTTGAGCCCTGCCAGTGTCTTGTGATCGAAGTTCTCGTCAGCCAGGAGCTTGATCGTCATGCGTCCGGGCGGGCGAGGAGCCTTGCGCGGAGGCCCTCGGGCGGGAACCTCGTCTCGATCGCAGAGCGCTGCGCGGCGCGCTCGTCGGCTCGCCCCGCCAGGTAGTCATTGACGTCGGCACGATGACGCATGCAGTAGGTGAAGATGGCGTAGATGTCGCCGAGCGAGACAGTCGGATACGACTCGTGAATTTCTTCGGGCGAGTCCCCTCGTTCGAACGCAGCGACGAGTGTGTCCAGAGGAACGCGTGTGCCGATCACGATGAGCCGACCAGCGGGGTCCCTGGTCAGCGGAACCGGCTCTGGCTCGATCGCTGCTGCGGTCATCTCGATGCACCTCCGTTTCAAGCGTACCGGCGATGTCCTGCACAAGTGGCAGGGATTCGTCGCTCACTCTAGCGGCGAGTCCGCCGGCCAAGGTGCGGCGATCAGATCGTTCGCGAGCGTCTCCGCCATCGCCTCCTCCTCGATCGCAAGTCCGTGCGCGGCCATCACCTCGGCAAGCCTCGGGTCCCATGGCGTGGGGACCGGGCGTCCCTTGAGGGCAAGTGAAGGCACGTCGCCCTCGACAACGGTCAGGTAGTCCGTGGAGGTGTATCTCCACGGCTTCCAGCGAACCCGCCGACGGAGGGCGTGCGCTATCTGCAGGCCGGGCCAGTCGAAGTCACCGTGGTAACGGCACCCGGCTCCGCGTCCGGTCAGGATTGCAAGGAGCTCCACCACCGCAGTGCTGGGCTGGCCCCACGTGCAGATCAGTACCGGCGCAGACGCAACCGCATCTGAGCGGCCCCAAACCGAGGCGGCAACCTCGACGATCGCCGGGTTCTCGCAGACGTGGACGATCTGGTCGGTTGACAGCGCCTCGACACCGCCGGAACGGACCTGGTCGAGCGTCAGAATCAGAGGCATCCGGGCGGTGCGCATGGCTTCCAGCGCCGCCGCGCTCGCCTGCGCCGACGCCCCAGCCGGACCAGTCGCACCCGGAACCCCCAGGCACAGCACCGTCGACGCGACGTTGGACAGTACGACGCCAACCGCTGCCCACGCATCGCGGCTCGAGTGAGCGCCCGGCGCGAACGCAGCCTCGACGGCAGCAGCAGCCAATCGGCCGAGCGGACGCGACATGTCGAGACCATGCGCGTCGCCAGTGAGCCGCCGCGCGAACACAGACAACGGCTCCCCTGCCGATGGCAGATCCGCCACGACCGCTGCGACCAGCTCCACGAGACGAGCGCCGACGTCGGGCTCGTAGGCAACCCCGGTCCGCGCGGCCTCCGCCCGCGCTGCTCGCTTGAGCCCACCCGTCGCGCAGAATCCCTCCCACCAGTCACCGAGTCCGGGGTGGTCGGCAACAGCGTCGCGAAGGCCGCCCGCAGCGTGGGCCCAGGCGGTGGCGGTGCGCTGCCGTTCCAGGGCTGGGTCGACGACGGGTCCGGTCAGCGTCTCGACGGCGTCGGCGAGCCCTGCTGGCCAAGGCCCGCGGCGCAGGATCGCCTCGACGTCGGCGAGCTCCACCCGCAGGGTCGCCCCCGGGCGTCGTGGCCGCCCGACCAGCCGCACCGCCGCGGCCCGCTGCGCGTCGGTCGGCTCGTCGAGCCTGACGACACCGGTCAGTGTCGTGCCGCGGGATGCGGTGATCCGGGAGCGCACCCGGGCCAGCAGCCAGGCCATCTCCGGAACGCCGAGGAGTCGCTCCAGCGCAGCCCTGTCGCCGCTCGCGATCTTCGGATCCATCGTCATCCGAACAGTGCGTCGTCCGCCGCTGGCGAATCGTGTGCATCGCCGGCCCGAGCAGCCTCTTCGACCTCGGCGAGTCTGGTGCGGCGGGTGCCGTTCCACTGCCAGCGGGTGACGCCGACGGCATCGACTCCTTCGACCCGGGAGAGTTGGGCGATGGCGAGCCCGGGCACCTGTGGGTAACAGCCCCACTCCCGCTCGCTGGTCATCACGACGTCGAGGTCGAAGGTGGCAAGGAGTCCCAGTGCCTTCGCACGCGAGTCGTCGTCCACACCGGCGAAGGCCTCATCCAGCAGGATGAGGCGTGGTGCGTGCGGACTGGCGGAGTTGTAGTGCGACGAGGCGGCCGCGAAGAGCGGCACCGACATCGCCAGGACGCGCTCACCACCTGAGGCCGGTCCCGTGGCAGGGCGCCACTGGCCGTTCTGCCAGCGCTCGATGACGAAGGAGTGCCATTGCCGGTAGTCGAGCGCCTGCTCGAGGTGTTCGGCCCAGCCGCCGGTCGGGTCGGCCTCGCGAACCTCGGCAATGCGCGCCTGGAGGAATCCTCCGATCGCGGAACGGTCAGCAGCCGTCCAGGTGGCGTCGGAGCGGACCATCAGGCCACGTGCAGCAGCGAGCCCGGCCGGTCCGTCGCTCCGCTCCCGCCATCGGACGCGTAGCTGCATGCCAGTGGAGGTCTTGCGGGCGGCGAGCTCCGCGTTCATCCGGTCGATCTGTGCTTCGGCCGACAGCAGCAACTCGTGGAGCTCTCCGGCGACCTCGTTGACCAGGTGGTTCTCCAGTATCTCGCGCTCCTTGGCGCTGAGCAGCCGCTCACGTTGCTCCACGTCGTCACTCAGTCGTAGGGCGAGCCGGTCGATGTCAACCTCCTCGCTCAGGTAGCGCACACGGGCCACGACCACCTCCCCGCGCTGGTCGAGGAAGGAGGTGTGGCCGTGGCGGCTCATCTGGGTAGAGAGCTCCTGCGCTGCCGTCGACATCCGCTGCTGCGCCTGGCGCCAGGCGTCGTCGCTCTCCTCGACACTGTCGAGTTGCTGCTCGGCGCCCCGGGAGAAGGCGAGCGCGGCGGTGACGCTCCAATCGTCGTGCGCGTGCGGGTCGGGGACCTGGAGACCGGGCAGCGCGACGCGCAGCAGTCCGGTAGCAGCGAAGGCGCGTAGGTGATCGATGACCCGCTCACGCTCGGTGGCCGCCTCCTCACGGCGGGTGCCGAGCTCGCGGACCTTCTCCTCCAGGCTGCCGCGACGACCTGCGGTGTCCACCTGTTCCCCGCTGATCCGTGTCAGCTCGGCTTCCACCTCCATGAGCGCGGCGGTGGTCTCACCGAGCCGCCGCTCCAACTCCGCGACCGACGCACCGACGGTGGCGCGGAGAGCATCAGCCTGGGCTCGGAACCGCACAGCATCGGCGCTGGTCATGCGTGCGGTCTCGTCGCGCGCCCTCAGCATGGTGGTCGACTCAGCGGCCCGCTCGACGGCGGCCCCCCACGCGGCTTGTGCGTCCGCGACGCGTTGTGCCGCGGTGCGGCATTCGACCAGTGCCTCGGAGTACGTTCCGACCGCCACCAACCCTGCCTCCAGTGACTCCAGCGTCATGCCGGTGCCTAGATCGGCGGCAGCCTCGCGCAGGTCGGCGGCTGCCTCCTCGGCCACTGTCGTCGCCGTTCCCCACGCCGCCGCGGTCTGCACCACGGCAGCTTGGGAGACCTCCAGCTCGCGGCCAGCGCCAGCCACCCGCTCATGGGCCGACGCGAGGTCGCGCTCGGTCGCCGCGGGGTATCCGGCGCGCTCGGCCACGACGTGCTTGGCTGCCTGCTCCAGCTCAGCGAGCAGGGCACGTGCGCGCCCCTGCACCGCGGCGAGTTCACTCTCTTCGGCACGGAGCCGTTCGAGGGCCTCGCGCCGGCTCACCTCACGAGCGCCGGCTCCGACATACTCGGCCCGCTCCTTGGCCCAGGCGCCCCGGGCGGGACCGGCGCCCCAGCGTCCGGCCGAATCGATCCACAGCGCAGCCCCGGAGGCCTCTCCGACTCCCACACGTGCGAGCACCTCGGCCACGACCGGCGCAGGCACGGCGTCGTCCGGGCCGACGGCCGGTGCCAGGAGTGCTCTCAGCGATGTGCCCGCAGCAACCTCGGACCCGCCCGCTCCGAGCACGACGTCGCCGTCGACGGCGAGCCTGCCGTCCGGGAAGATCCAGGCGTCCAAGAGGCCCGCCGACTGCAGTGCAGCCTCAATCCCCGCCCGGTCGCTCGCGGAGACCCCGTCGGCGAAGTCGGTGAGCCTCCACAGCGGTGCGCCCGTGGCGCCCTCGCGTGCCGTCGGTGTGCGACCTGGTGCCGCGGGCGGCGTGGTGTCGTGGCCGGCCTCCAAGTCCGCGATCGCGGCCCGGATCTCACCGAGCTGCCCGTCGATACGGTCGATCTCGAGCTCTGCGGCGACCTTCCGTCGGCCCAGGTCGTCCAACGCGACCGACGCTGCCGACTCGACCTCTGAGCGGACCGGAGACTCCCCGTCCAGGCTGCGAGCCCAATCCGCAGCCACCTCGGCCAGCTCGTCCACTCCTGAGGCAAGAACCACGACGGCGAGCCCGCTCAGATAACTGCGGACCTGGTCGCGGTAGCCGATGATCGCCGCCTCGAGCGCCGCCGAGGCCGACTGGGCCTGCTCGGCGCGGAGGGCGCCGGCGGCTTCGGCATCGTCGAGCGCGCGCCGCTCCCGCGCAGCCTCCGCCTCGGCGACGCGAACGCTGTCGGCGAGACGTCGCACCTGCCCGATCTGCTCCCGTCGGCGATCCAAGGCACGCCGGGCCGCCCGCTCGTCTCGAGATATCGACGGGTGGTCGGCTGCCAGGCCAGCGTCGACAGCGAGCCGGGCCGCGACCTGGTCATGCCGTTCCGCGGCCGCGCAAGCATCGTCGTGACGCCGAGAGGCCTCTGCTGCAGCCGCATCGTCCCGCTCGGCGCGGGCCTTGGCCTGTTGCACCTCGAGCGCTGCCTTGTTGGCAGCCGACTCCTGGTCGGTCGCGGCCTTCTCCGCTTGCTCCAGTCGGGCAGCGTCCTTCATCTCCGGGCTCTCCCGGAGCGCCTTCTCCTGCCCCAGCAGAGCCCCGTGCCGCTCCCCCGCGTCCTGCTTGTCCCGGTCGAGCCTGGCCTCGTCCTCCCGGGCCGAGGCCAGGTCATCCTCGGCAGTGCGCAGGTGGCGGCCCGCGTGCTCGAAGGCGGAATTGGCCAGCCGAACCCCGGTGGTGTGCCGCCGCGCCGCCACCTGCGCGTAGACGCGATAGAGCCTGAGGAAGTCGTCGGCCGCCTTGAAGGTGTCTCGCGCATCGGCGATGCCAGCGCGCTCCTCCTCCAGAGAGCGGAAGGACTCGGCGACATCAGCGACCACCGCTTGGTCGAGCGGCCCAAGGGCCTCGGTCAGGGCAGCGGAGAGCGCTCGCTCGTCGGGTCGCTTCGAGAGCTGCGGCTGGCGCAGCTGGATGAGAAGGTCAATGAGCGCGGCGTACCGCTCCTCGCCGAGGCGGAACAGCGCCTCGTCGACCGCCCGACGGTAGGCCTGTTGGCTGGGGTGGACGTGGCCGTTTCCAGCCAGCGCATCGCGCAATCGCGCATCAGTCAGCACGGTGCGGTTCGCATCCATCAGCCGGAGGTCGCCGATCCGTCGCGACGTGGTGAACCACCATTGCTTGACGATGCCCCGGCCGGCGGCCGCCTTGAGACCGATGCCGAGCGTCAGGAAGTGCTCGATGCCGTCGGCGTCCACACGACCGAACTCGATCCAGGAGTACCCGGTGCGCTCGGAGGAGGCGTGGGCACCGCCGAGGAGGAGGTTCCACTCCATCCGCTTCTTCGGGTCGGCATCAGGCTCGACACGCCGCGGCGCGATCGAGCCGTCGAGCAGGAACGGCAGCGTCAGGGCCAGCACCTTCGACTTGCCGGTGCCGTTGTTGCCGCGCAGCAGAAGCCGGCCGTCGTGGAACCAGAACTGCTCGTCGTCGTAGTAGAACAGGTCGACCAGGCCGATCCGGATCGGCTGCCACCGCTCGGTGGAGGGGTGAGGCAGCGCATCCGAGCCGGCCTTCTGTGGGAGGAGCCATGCCTGTGTGCCGTTCGGGCTGGTCATCGTGCGTTCCTTTCAGCGATCGTCGGCGCTGCCAGGGCGAAGCGACGCAGCGCGGGCAGCGGACGCACGACGACCTCAGGTCCGATGCCCTCGACCCGGACGAGGCCGAGGCCCGCCAGCCGATCGAGCGCCTCGGCGACGATCGCGTTCTCGGCTCCTGGCTCACGGGTGGTCTTTCTCCAGTAGGAGGCGTTCTCCTTCGCCAGGGCCTTCACCCTCCGGCGCAGTGCGGTCACCTCCGTCGCCCCGCTGACGGCCAGGTGCTCGGCGAGCAGGAGGGTGGCATGGCCGTCGGTGCCCTGCTCTGGCATGCGCACGTCGGTGAGTTGGTCGTCAGGGTCGACCATCGCGATCCCCTCGGCGCGCATCTCCGGCACGAGGCCAGTGGCCTCGGCGATCCGTCGGGTGACTGCGACGCGCTGGCCGCTGAGCAGGTAGTCGCGCTCGGAATCCGGCAGCTCGTCGTAGTAGAGGACCGGGTCGCACAGGAGCCGCCGTGTCACAGCCTGGCGCAGCCTCCGGTGGGCCTCGTCCTCGGTGTACGCCGGCGGCGGCTCGTGCAGAGCGGCCTCGATGTCCTCAATGGCGGGGCCCGGGCCGAGCGCCGTCCCGACGAGCCCTGGCCCGTGCTCGGTCGAGAGCATCGTGGCCAACACCCGGCGGTCGACGTCGTAGAGCGCGTCACCGCCGGACGACACGTAAGCGTCCTCGTCACCGGCCACGCGGACGAGCACGCCGTAGCCCAGCAGCAGCCGGATCGCGGCCACCAGGTCGGAGCGTTCCTCCCGGTTTCCAAGGGTGAACTCCACGCTCTCCAGGCCGGGCTGGCGCGCGGCGAGCACGATCTCGTCGGCCAGCCGACCCAACGAGACCTGCGGGTCGGAGCGATCCAGCACGGCGAGGCAGAGGCACAGCAGCACGTATCGGCGCCGGGTGAAACCGGGGTCGCCCTTGCGGGCGCGGGCCGGGTGTCGTCGTGCGATCGCGATCGCCGTCGGCCCGTGTGGCACATACGTGCTGAGCAGCCGAACCGTCTGCGACTCCACGACCAGCCGCCAGCCGGTCTCCCTCTCGAACCACTCCCGCAGCGCATCGGCATGGCGCCGCGCCAGCCGGAACAGCTCCGGCTCGGTGTGCGCGCGGAGCACCGGCTGCACGAGTAGCGCTCGCAGTGCCTTGGTCCGGCCCTCTGCCTCACGGTCCTCCAGCGCGCCAGAGATTCGGGGCGCGAGCTCCATGCGGCTCACCCGTACGCCTCCGAGAACTCATCAGCCTCATCGGTCGACTCCTCGACGGCCGAGGCGATGTCGACGAGGTGGTCGGGACCGGACAGTTCACCGTCGGTAGTGCGGATCACCGCGACGTCGGCACCGGACACACGCCGCAGAGTGACGGTCAGCTCCCCGTCAGAGGTGTGCACCTGAGCTGTCTCGCCGCGCGGGCCCATCGCTGCCAGCGCATCGCCGAGCAAGCCGATGAAGAGCCGAAAGGCGTCCGGGTCGAGCTCGCCGAACGCCGACAGCGGCCGTGGCCCGTGGGTGAGGATCCGGCGACGTGCCGCTGCTGTCTGCTCTGCCTCCTCCCGAGCCCGAGCCACCAGAAGTGCCTTCGCATCGCTGCGGTCGGCGACCCGGACCGCCTTGCCGCGCCGCTCGTAGGAGCCCGTGCGCCGAAGCTGCGGGCTGATCCGAACCGCCGGCGCCTCCGCCCACGGCGTGGCGTTGCCAAGATCAGCTGCCGCCCACGAGTCCTCGGTCTCGCCCGTCACGCTCAGGTGTCGGACCGGCGTGAGCCCGAATGCGGTGCGCCACAGCCGGTGCCTGTCACCGTCATCGTCAAGGTTGGCGAACCAGCGGGCCAAGGTGACGTAATCGTGCGTTCGGTCCGTACGTCCGCCCGCCTTGTCATGCAAGGAACGGACCACCGCGAGCAACGACGGGATCGCCGCCCGCGCGCGGGCACGCAGCAGTTTGGCCTCACTGTCGCGGCC
This sequence comes from Nocardioidaceae bacterium, assembly GCA_009780515.1. Classification (GTDB taxonomy): domain Bacteria; phylum Actinomycetota; class Actinomycetes; order Propionibacteriales; family Nocardioidaceae; genus Nocardioides. Next base: position 8,537 of record WQZX01000013.1, read on the forward strand.
CTGCGAGCTGACGAACCAGTCCGTCAGCCCCGACCACTGCCGCAGCCAGACGTCCCGGGCCGCGGCCGCGGCCGTCTCCGCCTCACCCGGCGCAGCGTCGGTAGCCTCGCGCTCGGCTGCGGTGATGGCCAGGAATTCCGCTCCCTCGGGAGGGATCGAGCCCAACAGCTCCGCGATTGTCGCGCCACGCGTAAGCAGGTCGTGGATGAACCGCTCGAGGTACTCGATCAACTGCTCCTTGTAGGCCAGGAACGCCTCCACGTCGGCGTCGTGCAGATCGATCGTGCGCTGGATCGACCCCATGAATGCAACAGCGTTCTCGGCCAACTCCGCGAACCGCTCGCGAAGACTACGCAGCGCCTGATGGGTCCGCGCGGCATCGGCCGGAACGCCCGCGTGGTGGTCGGCCACCGTGTCCCTCAGGTGGGTCAAGAGCACAACGATGTCCTCCAGAGCCACCGACTGCAGCGAGCCACGCGTGCCGAGGGCGGCGTCGTACTGAGCCAACGCCCGCTCGGCGGCCTCGCCGGGACGCGACATCTGGTAGAGCATCCTGCGTCGGTAGAAGTCCTCCAGCGCGGTCACCCGACTCGAGTCGGGGAACGCGAGGACGTTTCCCCAACTGGAGTCAGCCAGGCGCTCCAACGCGTCCGCGACGACCTGCGCCTCGATCGGTTCTCCGCCGGCACGCAGCACCTCAGTCACCTGTTCCGGACGGACGTGGACCGTGAACCTCTCCTTCTCTGCCATGAGCGCACGCATGACGCGCCGATAGATCGGTGCGTTGGGTGCGCTGAGGTAGGCGAAGGGACCGTACGCGGCCCCGACGCCGTCACCCGAAGCGGCTGGCAAGTCCGTCACGGCAGCAGAGTCTTCCATCGACACCCGACACAGATGCCGATTCTCGGCGCTGGGGCGCGGCTGACATCGTCGTTGAGGATTTGAACCCGAGTGAACTCGCCTCGGATCCGCATGCCCGCGGTCGGATTCGCGCGGAGAGCCGCGGCGTGTCATGGGGTCATCGCCCCGGTTTCTGGCCAGTTTCTGGCTGTTCGATCAAATCTCAAATGCTTTCAGGCTCGGAGATCCATGATCTCCGAGCCTGAATTCAGTAGCGGGGGCAGGATTTGAACCTGCGACCTCTGGGTTATGAGCCCAGCGAGCTACCGAGCTGCTCCACCCCGCGTCGGTGAGCACCACATTACGGGATGCCCGGCGAGGCTTCCAAATCGGGTCGGGGTCAGCGGGTCGAGCGCTGGCGGGACAGCTGGGCGGCGCGGGCGATCAGGCGGCGGGCACGGTCGATGTCCTTGGCCCAGGCCACGGTGTCGTGGCGGTTCTGGGCCTCCTGGGCCGCAGCGAAGGCGCTGTTCGCCTCGGCGATCGCGTTGTCGATCTGCCGATCGATCGGGAGCCCGGCACCCTGTCCGCCCTTGCCGGTCCCCTGCGTGCCGCCGGAGCCGACCGTGCCCTCGCCCGAGGAGGACGCACCGGCGAGGGCATCGGTGAGCGCCTGGTCGAGGTCGGACCCCACACCGATCTTGCCGTCGTACGAGACGATGACGAACTGCAGGATCCGGAAGCTCGAGTCGGCGTTGTTCCGCACCGAGTAGACGGGCTGGACGTACAGGAAGCTGTCATCGACCGGCACGGTCAGCAGGTTCCCCATCACCGCCGGGGTGTCGGAGCTCTCGTAGCTCTTCAGCCGCGGCCGCACCTTCGGGTTGGTCTTCATGTCGTTGACGATCTGGCCGGGCCCGCCGACGTTCGTGCCGGTGGTCTCGAGCACCCTGATCTTGCCGAAGGTCGGCGAGGTGGCGTCGGAGTCGACGGTCATGTACGCCGCCAGGCTGCCCTTCTCACGTGGCACGAAGTCGGAGGTGAGCGACCACTGCTGCTGGCCGTTGACGTCGGTGAACATGCGGTACGGCGGCTGCGTGAACGCCGTCGCGTTCGGGTCCTGCGGCACCGCCCACTGGTCGCTGGCCTCGTAGAACTGCCGCGCGTCGGTGACGTGGTACTTCGCCAGCTGGTAGCGCTGCACCTTGAACAGGTCCTCGGGATAGCGCAGGTGTGCCTTCAGCTCCGGCGAGATCGCCGACTTGGGCTGGACCGTGCCGGGAAAGGCCTTCATCCAGGTCTGCAGGATCGGGTCCTCGGTGTCCCACTGATAGAGCGTGACCGTGCCGTTGTAGGCGTCCACGGTGGCCTTCACGGCCGACCGCATGTAGTTGATCTTGTCGGTCGGCAGCGTGCCGAGCCCTGACGACTGCCGCAGCGAGTCGTCGGTCATCTGCTGGAACGACTCGCTCTGCGAGTCGGGGTAGCGGTCGGTCGTCGTGTAGCCGTCGAGGATCCACTCGACCTTGCCGTCGACGACGGCCGGGTACGGGTCGGAGTCGACCGTCAGCCAGGGCGCGACCTTCTCCACGCGCTTCACCGGGTTGCGGTCGTAGAGGACCTTGGAGTTCTGGTTGACCCGGCCGGACAGCAGGAAGTTCGGCTCCCCGAACTTGATGGAGTACATCAGTCGGTTGAAGGTGCCCCCGATCGGCACCCCGCCGCTTCCGGCGTACGTCGTCGAGTCCTGCTGGCCGTCGGGCGAGAGCCCCAGCTCGACGTTGGGCGAGGACGGCGAGGCCTTCCCGACGATGGAGTACGACGGACTGTTCATGCCGTAGTAGATCTGGCTCCGGAAGGTGCCGAGGTCGTGCTCGGTCGCCACCCCCTTGACCGACCCGCCGTTGATCCCCTCGGCCCACCGCAGCCGGCCGCTGGAGTTCACGTCACCGCCGCCGACCTTGTTGCCGTACGCCGCGATGATCCCGTCGCCGTGGGTGTAGACGGTGTGCAGGTTCGACCAGTTCTGGTCGCTCGCGGGGATGCCGGAGCTCTGGTCGAGCTCGCGCACACCGAGCACCAGCGGCTCCTGCGTGCCGTTGATGTCGTAGTGGTCGACGTCGAGCACCGGCGGCACCGAGTAGTACGCCGCCGGCTGCTGGAGCTGGGCGAAGGTGTCGCTCACCTGCTTGGGGTCGACGACCGGCACGTCGGAGACCTTCGACAGCAGCTGCCTCGCCTGCGGGCTGCCCTTGGCGGGCACCGCCCCTTGGCCGGGGTACTTCTCCGGGTCGACGCTGCTCAACCCGTAGGCGAGGCGGGTGGCGTCGATGTTGGACTGGATGTAGGAGTTCTCCTTGTCGGCCTCCGACGGCTTGACCTGGAACCCCTGCACGATCGCGGGCCAGATCATCCCGATCAGCACGGCCGACAGCGCGAGCAGCGCCAGGCCGACGACCGGCAGCTGCCAGGTGCGTCGCCAGATGTTGAGGAAGAACAGCAGCGCGCAGATCAGCGAGACGCCGAGCAGGATGTTGCGCGCCGGCAGCACGGCGTTCTGGCCGGCGTAGTTCATGCCGGTGAAGCGCGCGTGGTCGGTGGTGACGAGGTCGTAGCGGTCGAGGAAGTAGTCCGCGGCCTTCGCCAGCACGAAGATGCCGAGCAGGATCGAGACCTGCACCTGGGCCGCGCCGGACAGCCGCTCGGTGGGCAGGTGGAGCCGGATGCCGCCGTACACGTAGTGGACGACGGCCGTCGCGATCAGCGCGATCACGGCCACCGCCATCGTGAAGTCGACGACGAAGTGCCACCACGGCAGGTGGAAGACGTAGAACCCGATGTCCTTGTGGAAGTAGCTGTCCTGCTCGTGGAACGGCTGCGCGTTGCGCCAGAGCAGGTAGGTGCGCCACTGACCCGCCGCGGAGGTGCCGGCGAACCCGCCGACGACGACGCAGACGCCCGCGAGCAGCCAGCGCCGGATCGGCGTGACCGCGTCGCGGTAGCGCTCCACGCTGGCATCGCCGCCCATGCCGAACAGGGGCCGCAGCCGGTAGGCGAGGTACATGTTCACCCCGACGACCGCGGCCATCACACCGCCGAACACCAGGAACAGCCCCACCTTCGTCCACAGCATCGTGGAGAAGACCTCGCCGTAGTGGACCTCGTGGTACCAGAGCCCGTCGGTGTAGAGCGAGGCGAATGCGCTGACCAGGAAGATCAGTACGACGACGGCGACCGCCGCCAGGACCAGCCAGCGCCCCCTGCGGCGGGGCGGCTCGGGGAGCGCCTCGTCCGGCTCGTCGTCGAACAGCTCACTCATCGCCCGTGCCCTCGTCGCGCAGGGTGTCGCTCAGCGCGGCGACCAGGTTGGGGACGAGGTCCACCCCGCCCATCACGGCCGCGTCGTCGTCCTCGCTGCGCAGCCGCAGCGCGCAGTACGCCGACCCGTCGCGCGTCGTACCGGCGACGATGCGGACCTCCTGGCGGTCGGGGTGCTCGCGGGCGAACTCCTCCGCGGCGTCCGGGTCGTCGGGCACCTGGCCGTCGGCCGCCGGCGGCAGGACCAGGCGCTCGACGACGACCGCGCAGCCGGCCACGCTCGCCGGCCAGGCGATGGTGTCGAGGACGTCCTCGAGACGCTCGGTCGTGGGCAGCTCCTCCTGCTCGACCGGCGTCAGCGAGCCCTGCTCGCGGCTGTCGTCCAGGCCGAGCTGCGCGGCGAGCGCCGGCTCGGCGGCGACGAAGCGGGCGGTGTCGACGAGCGCGTACAGGCGGGCCGGCTGGTCCCAGCCGGCGGACGCGTGGTGCTTCTCCAGCTCGAGCACGACGGAGGCGAGGGCGGGGTCGGCATCCAGCTCGTAGTCCACGTTCAGCTCCCTGGTCGGATCGATCGGCGTGGGCGGATCAGCACGTCGGCAGGGCCGCGTCGTGGTTCGAGGCCCACTTCTGCAGCGTCGTACGGGCCTCGTGGACGCTGGTCGCCTCGACCAGCCGCATGCCGTCCGGGTGCAGGCCGGCGACGTCGGGGCAGTTGCCCTTCGGCACGAAGAAGAGCTTCGCGTGAGCGGCGTCCGCCGCGGCGATCTTCTGGGCGATGCCGCCGATCGGGCCGACCGCACCGTTCGGCGCGAGCTCGCCCGTGCCGGCGACGATCGCGCCGCCGGTCAGCGCGCCCGGCGTGAGGGTGTCGTAGATCGCCAGCGAGAACATCAGACCCGCGCTCGGGCCGCCCACGCTCGGGTCGACGTGCAGCTGGATCTCGAACGGGAACTCGTAGCCGATGCCCTGGACGATCCCGATGCGGGGCGTGCCCTGCTGCATCTCCGGCGTGATCCGCACCTTCATCCGCCGCTGGTCACGCTCGATCGTCAGCGTCAGCGGATGCGGGCCGATCTTGGCGATGGCGTTGCTCAGGGTGTCGACGGCCTTGATCGGCTTGCCGTCGACCGCGAGCAGGATGTCGCGCACCTCGAGCTTGCCCGAGGCAGGAGTCCCGCGCTCGATGTTCGCGACCTGCAGGCGCGCCGGGACCTTGTAGCCGAGCTCGCGGAGCGCCGCCGCCTTCGCCTCGTCCTGGGACGTGATCATCTCGACCGCGCCCTGCTGCTTCTCGTTGAGCGGACCGGTCTGCGGGGGGTGAACGTAGTCGTAGGGCAGGACGGCGTCGTGGTCGTCGAACCAGCGGGCGAGCCCCTCGGCCAGCGACAGCTTCTCGCCGTCGCCGCTGGAGATCACGGTGGTGAACCGGATCTCGCCCTGATTGTCCTGGTAGTAGGCACGGTGGCCGGCGACCTGCACGACCTCGGCGCCACTCGGGTCGCGGCCGAGGATGTCGAACGTCGGTCCGGGGCTGTAGCTCGCGAACGGCAGCGGGACCGCCAGCGCGAGCACGGCGAGGATCAGCACCAACGGCGCCGCGACACAGGCGGCGATCAGGCGCTGGTGCATGGCGCCTACCTTCTCACCTCAGGGCAAGCCCGGGTCAGGAGGCCCGGCGGCCGCGTGGCGTCGAGCTCCCGCCCTTGCCGGCCTGCTCGTCCCCGCCGGCGTCGTACACCACCACGCCCTCGGGATCGGGCGGCAGCTGGACCGACTCCCCCTGCAGCAGCACGGGGCGCTGCCGGGAGGTCCGCAGCGCGACACCCGTGCTGCGCTCAGGGGTACGACGGGGAACGGCGTACCCCGGGTTGTTGCGGGGCTCGCGCGACAGCGCCTCCCCCAGCCGCCGCGCCGCGGTCTCACGATCGACCTGTCCGCGCTCCTCGCGACCGACCCAGCCGACGACGAGCATCGCCGCCACGGTGACGACGGCGGCCGGCAGCAGCCACAAGAGGATGTCCACCCGTCAAACGGTAGGTGGCCGGACCCTCGATCCGGTCAGGGCGCGCCGACCCACTCGTGCGTGCCGTCCACGAAGGTCTGGTCCTTCCAGATCGGGACCTCTGCCTTGAGGGTGTCGATGAGGGCGCGGCTGGCGATGAAGGAGTCGCCGCGGTGGGCCGCGGTGGTGGCGACGACGACGGCGAGGTCGCCGATGGCCAGGTCGCCGACCCGGTGGACGGCGGCGAGCGCGGTGACGTCGTGCTGCTCGGCGACGGCGTCGCAGACCTCGCGCAGCCTGTCGAGCGCGGTGGGGTGGGCGGAGTAGGACAGCCCGGTCACGCCGTTGCCGCCGTCGTGGTCGCGGACCCGCCCGACGAACAGCACCAGGCCGCCGGACGACGGGTCGTCCAGCGCGGACAGCACCGCCTCGACGGACAGGGGCTCGTCACTGATCGCGGCGAGGCGTACGGCGGGGTGCGGCATGCCCCGAGCCTAGTGTCGCGCGTCGGAAATGCTTGGACGGTTGCCGTGCGCCCGGAGTGCGTGCATCGCAAGGCGGCCGTGCGACGGCATACCGGGCGTCTGTCGAGCGCGGCCAACGCGGCGAGGTGCGTGCTCCGGGTGCGGCAACCGTTCAATGATTTCCGACGCACGACACTAGTGTCGTGCGGCATGGGCCCGGTTGGCCGGACCGCGTAAATTCGGACCATGACCACCGAAGGGCCGGGCGGCCCCGAAGACCCCGACAACCCGTTCAAGGGCACCCCGTTCGAGCAGCTCTTCGGAGCGCTCGGAGGTGCGTTCGGCGGGCCGGGCGGCGGAGCGTCGTTCCTCAACCAGATCCAGAGCCAGATCCAGGCGATGATGCAGCCGCACGAAGGCGCGCTGAACTGGAACGTCGCCTCCGACCTCGCGCGCAAGACCGTCGCCCAGGAGCCGGACCCGACGCCGAGCGGCCGCGACGCGGGCCGGGTCGCCGACGCGCTGCAGCTGGCCGACCACTGGCTCGACGCGACGACCGAGTTCTCCTCCGGCGTCACCAGCACGGCCGCCTGGAGCCGCGCCGACTGGGTCGTGGAGACCCAGCCGGTCTGGCAGGTGCTCGTCGAGCCGGTCGCCGAGAAGTCCGTCGGCGGGGCCGGCAGCGTCGTGCCCGAGGAGATGAAGGCGATCGCAGGGCCGATGCTCGGCATCCTGGGCCAGGCCGTGGGCGCCATGCTCGCCAACCAGGTCGGCCAGGCCCTCGGCGGACTCGCCGGCGAGGTCCTCTCGGCCAGCGACATCGGCCTGCCGCTGGGCGCGCCGGGCAAGGCGGCGCTGGTGATGAGCAACGTCCGCGCATTCGCCGAGGGTCTCGGCGTCGGCGAGGACGACGTCGTCCTCTACCTGGCCCTGCGCGAGGCCGCCCACCAGCGCCTCTTCGCGCACGTCCCGTGGCTGCGCGAGCACCTCATCGGCGCGGTCACCGACTACGCCCGCGGCCTCGAGCTCAACGCCAGCGAGCTGCAGGAGCGCATGCAGGAGCAGCTGCGCGGCATCGACCCGAGCAACCTCGAGTCGATGCAGGAGCTGCTCGAGTCCGGCATGTTCGAGGCGCCCAAGACGCCTGCGCAGGAGGCCGCCCTCTCCCGCCTGGAGATCGCGCTCGCCCTGGTCGAGGGCTGGGTCGACGAGGTCGTCGGCCAGGCCACCGCCGAGCGGATGCCCACCGCCGCCAAGCTCCGCGAGGCCGTACGCCGCCGGCGCGCGGCCGGTGGCCCCGCCGAGCAGACCTTCTCCGCCCTGGTCGGGCTGGAGCTGCGGCCCCGCCGCCTGCGCGACGCCTCCACCCTGTGGGGCGGCCTGCGCACCCGCTCCGGCGCCGAGGCCCGCGACGGCGTCTGGATGCACCCCGACCTGCTGCCCACGGCCGCCGACCTGGACGACCCGCTGTCGTTCCGCGCCGACGCGGCCGCCCCGCAGGAGCTCAGTGACGAGGACTTCGACGCCGAGCTGCGCCGGCTGCTGGACGGTCCCGGCAAGGACGAGGGCGAGTCCGACACCGACTCACCCGACTCTCCCGAGTCACCCGACGGCGAGTGACGCTGCACGACGACGCGCTGGCCACGCTGCGCGGCTGGGCTCCCCCGACGCCCGAGCAGGCCGCGCTCCGCGAGCGGTACGTCGCGTACCTCGAGTCGGCTCCCGACGGCATGTGGCGCTCGTCGTACCCACGGCACATCACGGCCGGCGCGCTGGTCATCGACGACTCGGGCGAGCGGGTGCTGCTCAACCTGCACCGCAAGGCCGGGCGCTGGTTCCACTTCGGCGGCCACTGCGAGGCCGAGGACCCGACCCTCCGGTCGGTCGCCGAGCGTGAGGCGCGCGAGGAGTCGGGCCTCGACGGCCTTCGTCTCCATCCCGAGCCGGCCCAGCTCGACGTGCACACGGTGGCTTTCTGCGGCGAGCGCGGCGCGGTCGACCACCTCGACGTGCGCTACGTCGCGGCCGCCCCGGCAGGCGCGCGGGAGGTCGCGAGCGACGAGTCGCTCGCGGTGCGCTGGTGGCCGCTCGACGGGCTGCCCGAGCTCGAGCCGGCCATGCACGACCTGATCGCGCGGGCCCGCGACCTGCTGCTCTGACTTCCTCGCCCCACCAGCCCCAGCCGTCACCGGCGCTCACCGGTTCCCGCGCTTCCCCCCGTTCCACTGGTGTGGAAGTGCGGGAATCACCGGTCAACCGGTGATTCCCGCAGCGCCGCTCACCCCGGCCGCATCCGACCACCCCAGCAGGTAGCCCTTGGCCATCTCGGTCTTGGGGTAGTGCCCGACCCAGGCCCAGAACTTCTCGTCGTGGCGCGGCTCGAGCATGTGGGCCAGCTCGTGCATCAGGACGTAGTCGACGACCCAGTCGGGCATCCTCTTCAACCGCTCGGACAGCCGGATGGTGCGGTCGCCGGGCGTGCACGAGCCCCAGCGCGAGCGCTGGTTCGAGACCCAGCTCACCGAGGCGGGCACGGCCAGGCCGCCGAGGTAGGTGTCGCTGAGCTCCTGGGCGCGCCGCATCAGCTCCGCGTCCGGCGTACGCGTGCGCCGTCGCCGGGGCAGGCGCTTGACCTGCTTGGGCTCCGGCATGGACAGACCCTAGCCGCGATCAGGCTCCCCGACGTGATCTGGACCACTCCAGGAGCCGGTCGCACGGCCAGGTGTTGACGATCCGGTCGGCAGCGATGCCCGCCTCCTCGGCCCGCTCGCACCCCAGGATCGGGAAGTCCAGCTGGCCGGGCGCGTGCGCGTCGGAGTCGATCGAGAACAGGCAGCCGGTGTCGCGCGCGAGCTCCAGCAGCCGCGTCGGCGGGTCGCGGCGCTCGGGCCGCGAGTTGATCTCGACCGCCACACCGTGCTCGGCGCACGCCTCGAAGACCACCCGCGCGTCGAAGTGCGACTCGCCCCGCTTGCCGCGGTTGCCCGTGACCAACCGACCGGTGCAGTGGCCCAGCACATCGGTGAACGGGTTGGCGACCGCGGCCACCATGCGCCGGGTCATCGCGCGGGAGTCCATCGCGAGCTTGGAGTGCACGCTCGCGACGCGCAGCTCCAGGCGCTCCAGCATCTCCTCGCTCTGGTCGAGCCCGCCGTCGTCGAGGATATCGACCTCGATGCCCTTCAGGAGCCTGAACCCGGTCGACCCGAGGTGCTCGTTGACCGCCTCCACGACCGCCAGCTGCTTGGCCAGCCGCTCCGCGCTGAGGCCGTGCGCGACCCGGAGGCGGGGCGAGTGGTCGGTCAGCACGAGGTACTCGTGGCCGAGCTCGACTGCCGTCATCGCCATCTCCTCGATCGGGGAGCCGCCGTCGGACCAGTCGGAGTGGGAGTGCAGATCGCCCCGCAGGGCCGCACGCAGCCCGGCGCCTCGTCCGTCGGCGGTCAGTGGGCCGCCGTACTCCTCCTCGGCGCGAGCCAGTCGCTCCGGCATCCGGCCGGCGACCGCGTCGACGATGACGGCGGCCGTGCTGGCGCCGACACCCTCGATCTCGGTCAGGGTGCCGGCCTCGGCAGCGGCCGCGACCTCCTCGGGCGACAGCGGCAGGATCGCCGCCGCGGCCCCGCGGAATGCCTTGACCTTGTAGCTGTCCGCCCGCCCCCGCTCCAGCAGGAACGCGATCCTGCGCAGCGCGGCGACCGGCGAGCCGTCGTACTCGTGCATGGTGTGCCTCACAATTTCCGATCCACAGCCGGTGGACAACTCGGTACGACGGTGGAGATCGCGTTTGCGCAGGTCATCCCCCGGTACGATGACCGGCAGCCCGGCCGCGGACGACACTTGTCCACAGGATTCCCACCGTCATCCCCAGCCGCTCCACCGATGATCCCCACTCGTCCACAGCGCTGTCCACACCGTTGTCCACAGCCGGCACGGACGGGCCATTGACCGCCGTCCGCCCGGCCTTCTAGCGTCGTACCCAGATGAGGCCCTCGGGCCGGCGTCGAGGCTCGCAAGGGGAAGGCAAGTCTCGCCGACGGACCGGGGGCCTCTCACTTTCCCTACCGGCCCCGGAAGCTCGGAGCGCGCTTCTCCTGCGCGGCCCGGATGCCCTCCTGGAGGTCCTCGGTCGCCAGCGTGACCGGCTGCGCGAGCGCCTCCCAGTCCAGGCAGGCCTCGACGCTCGCGTGACCCCGGGCCAGCACGGTCTTGGTCAGCCTGCTCGCGATCGGTGCGGTCGCGGCGATGCCGGCCGCCGTCTCCAGCACCGTGTCGAGGAACGACTCGGGCTCGATCACCCGCGAGACCAGCCCGAGCCCGAGTGCCTCGTCCGCGTCGACGAGCCGGCCGGTCAGGAACAGGTCTCGCGCGGCCGCCGGACCGACCACGTCGGGCAAGAGGTAGGTGCCGGCCATCCCGGGGTGGATCCCCAGCTTGGTGAACGGGACGCCCAGGCGAGCGCCGGCGGCGGCGTACCTGATGTCGCAGGCCAGCGCCATGCACAGGCCCGCACCGATCGCCGCGCCGTTGATCGCCGCGATCGTCGGCACCTCCAGTCGGCGGATCGACAGCCACGCCCGGTAGAACGGCAGCATCCGGCTGCGCAGCGTGTCGACCGAGGCGTCCGGCTCCGCCGCCAGCCAGGAGAGGTCGCCGCCGGAGCAGAACCCCTTGCCCTCGCCGGTCACGACGACCGCGCGGACGCTCGGATCGGCGGCCAGGTGGTCGATCGCGGCCACCCAGGAGGCGGTCATCTCGTCACTCATCGCGTTGCGCCGCTCGGGCTGGTCGAGGACCAGGAGGGCCACTCCCGGGGCCGGTCGCTCGAGGCGCAGGTGGGTCAGCGGCGGCACGGCCGCCGTGGAGCTCTGATCAGACATGCGGGGGAGGCTACTGGGCCCCGGGGACGGCGTGCCGTAGGGTCGATCAAGGCCCGGGCACCGCCTGGGACCCCGACGGGCTTTCCCCGACGTCCCCGAGATGTCCCCGTCGCGACGACCACGGATACTGAAGAGCAAGGAGGCCGTCATGGCGGGGACCTGGAGCGGCGAGTTCTACTGCGTGAAGTGCAAGGCCAAGCGTGAGGCCAGCGGTGAGGTCAAGGTGAACGAGAAGGGCACGCGCATGGCCAAGGCCAAGTGCCCCGAGTGCGGCACCAACCTCAACCGGATCCTCGGCAAGGCCTGAGCGCCACCGAACCGCACGGGCCGCGGGCGGCACCACCTTCGAGGTGGCGCCGCCCGCGGTGTTTTTCCCGACCCTGTGGACAACGCCCCACGCGTACGACGCAACGGTGCGACCCTCGTGCCATGCCACTCCATCTCGGGAGGGCGCCGACGCTGCGGCCGGGCCGACCGGTGCTGCGACGTGACGCCACCACGCTCCAGGTCGGGCTCGGCGAACGGCCGGTCCTGCTGCCCGACCGGCCGGCCATCGGCGCCCTGCTGCGCCACCTCGACCCGACCGTCGCGTCGGAGCGGACCGAACCGGACCTCGACGATCCCGAGGTCACCGGCGCGCTGCGGCTGCTGCGGGAGGCCGGCCACCTCGTCCCCGATCAACCTGCCGCGCGCACGCCCCGGCCCGTCGGGCTGATCGCCCACGCGCCCGGGATCGCCGAGCGCGCCGCTCCCCTGCTGGGGCTCGCCGGCCTGGTCCACGACGACGACCGGGCGCAGGTCTGCCTGGTGCTGTCGGCCGGGCCGCTCCCCCGCGCCGAGTCCGACCGGCTCGTGCACGACGAGGTCCCCCACCTGCTCGTCGGCTCGCTCGAGGGCGCGTGGCGGATCGGGCCGTTCGTCGTACCCGGGCTGACGGCGTGCCTGCGCTGCGTCGACGCCCACGAGTCGGCGACCGATCCGCGGCGCTCGCTGCTGCTCGCCCAGGCCGCTCGTGCCGCGCGCGAGCATCCCGAGCCGAGCGACCCGCTCCAGGAGCAGTGGGCGCTGACGTGGGCCGCACGCGACCTCCGCACCTACCTCGACGGCGGCGAGCCCGGCACCTGGTCGACGACCGTCGACCTCCCCGCGCCGGAGGCCCAGCACAGCGCACCCCGGACCACCCGGTGGCTGCGCCACCCCGAGTGCGGCTGCTCGTGGGACCTGCTCGTCGACCTGCCCTGACGACCGACTACCACCACTCGCTGTCGAGCCGGGCCTCCATCGAGCGCAGGTGGGCGCGTGAGCACTCCTCGCAGAAGGTACGACGACGGCCGCCCTCGACCGACGTGCTCCAGGTGATCGGCGGCGGGTCGCTCGGAGCCTCGCAGCCGCAGAAGTCGCAGTGGACCACGCACCCAACCTACGCCGCAGCCGAGGGTGCGACGAGATGCATCGAGGCCCGCCCGGAGCTCCGGGCGGGCCTCGATCGCGCCCTGTCAGAGGGCGCGGCCCAGGGCCAGACGGGCCCGGCGGGCGGCGCGCTGGGCACGCCGGCTCAGCCGGGCCAGGCGGGCCTCTTCGGCCCTGGCGATCCGCGCGGACATGTCCGCGCGGATCAGCTCCTCGCTGAGGTAGCTCATCGCAGTGCTCCTTCGGACTCGATGCGGTCGTCGGATGTCATCAGGCGGCGGGGGCGGTCTTCCGCGGCCGGCCCCGCGGCCGCTTCCGCGGGATCACCGCTCCGGACAGGAACAGCTCGCCGCCCCACACGCCCCAGGGCTCGGCCCTCTCGAGGGCACCGGCGAGACAGTTCTGCCGTGCCGGGCAGTCCCCACACAGCTCCTTGGCGAACTCCAGGTCCGAGGGGGCCTCGGCGAACCAGAGCTCGGCGTCGTTGAGGCGGCACGGCAGCAGCTCGTCCCGCGTCGGCTCGAGTACGTCGATCGTCATCTGTGTCACCTCCTCGTCTGGACCTGGTGTGCGGACATCGGTGTCGGTTGGGCTTCGTGGGCTGGTGGCGGCGGTCTCGCGGGGCCCTGAGAAACAAGAAGGCCGCGGATCCCGGTGTCGGGTTCCGCGGCCTGGAGGCTCCTCTGGCTGTTGGCTACAGAGATGGGCTCCAGGCGAGAGAACCCTCGACGTGGTTGCGCGCGAACGCGGCACGCTTCATGCCGGTCGTCGCGTCCCACGTGCCGATGGCGACACGGGCCACCGACAGCTCACGCGCGGCAGCCGGACGGACCACGAGGGTCGCGGAAGCGGCGCACGGGAGGACGGTGATGCCGCCGTGCACGCTGGTGCTGGTCATGGTCTCCACTGCTGCCACCTCCTTGAGTCACTGCGTCGGGCGCGGGCCTTGCCAGGGCCTGGATGCGCGGGTGTGTCGTACGTGTGAGAACACGCTAATGAGCGGCACTCACTCGGCGCAAACCATTTAACGGCCGATTCTCAAGGAATTTCCGCCACCTGCTCGAGGACGGCCTCGCCGTACTGCTCGAGCTTGGCCGGCCCGACGCCGCTGATCCGGCCCAGGCCGGTCAGGTCGGCCGGCTTGAACTCCGCGATCAGCTCCAGCGTCGCATCGGTGAAGACGACGTACGCCGGCTTCTCCTGCTCGGTCGCGACGCCCTTGCGCCAGGCCTTGAGCCGCTCGAGCAGCCCCTCGTCGAACGGCACCGGGTGGTGGGCGCAGCGGCCGCGCTTCTTCTCCCCCGGGGTGCTGAGCGGCTGGCTGCACTCGCGGCAGCGGGCGACCTTGCTGCGCCCCCGCGTCGTCTGGGGCTGGGCCGAGGCCGGCAGCAGCGGAAGCAGGAACGGCGAGGGCTTGCGGCGCGGCGCCTGGCCGGGGTTGCGCGCGGCCGCCCACGAGACCGACAGCTCGCGGCGCGCGCGGGTCATGCCGACGTACAGCAGCCGGCGCTCCTCCTCGAGCGCGTCGACGCGACCGCTGTCGGAGGCCTGCTGGGCGTAGGTGATCGGGATCGTGCCGTCCTGGGCGCCGCAGCAGAACACCGCATCCCACTCCAGGCCCTTGGCGGCATGGAAGGTCGCCAGCGTGACGCCGTCGGCGGCCGGCGCGTGCTGCTCGGCGGCGCGCCGGTCGAGCTCGGCGACGAACCCGGCGAGGCTGCCGGTCAGGCCGTGCTCGGTGGCGTGCTCCTCGGCCTGGTCGACCAGCGCCTGCAGCGACTCCCAGCGGTCGCGCACCTGGCCGCGGTTGGCCGGCGGCTCGGCCGCCCAGCCCATGCCGCCCAGCACGTCGCGCACGACCTCGCTCCACGGCCGACCGTCGGCGTCGGCGCTCTCGGACCTCGCAGCACCGCGCAGTCGGGTGACCGCCTCGCGCACCTCGGGCCGGTCGAAGAACCGCGCCGCGCCGCGGATCATGTAGGGCACGCCACGGTCGACGAGCGCGTCCTCGAACGTCTCGGACTGGGCGTTGATGCGGAACAGCACCGCCATCTCGCCGTACGGCGTCCCGGCCCGGTGCAGCCGCACGATGCGGTCGGCGACGGCGCTGGCCTCGGCCACCTCGTCGGGGTGCCCGGCGTACTGCACCTTCGCGCCGGCCTCCTGCTGCGAGCGCAGCTCGACGCCGGCGCTGGGGGTGCCGGCGAGCAGGCCGTTGGCGGCCGCGACGACCTGAGGGGTCGAGCGGTAGTTGCGGACCAGCTCGATCGAGGTAGCGCCCTCGAAGTGCTTCTTGAAGTCGCGGAGGTAGGCGGCGTCGGCGCCGGCGAAGGAGTAGATGGTCTGGGCCGGGTCGCCGACGACGCACAGCTCGTCGCGGCCGCCCAGCCACTGCTGCAGGAGCGCCCACTGCACCGGCGAGACGTCCTGGAACTCGTCGACGACGAACCACTTGTACTGCCGGCGCACCTGCGCCGCGACCCGCTCGTCGGAGTCGAGCATCGCGACGGTGTAGAGGAGCACGTCCTCCATGTCCATGCGGCCCTGGTCGCGCTTGACCTCGTCGTAGGTCGACAGCACCCGCGCGACCGTCTCGGGCGGCTGGCCGGCGACCTGACGGCCGCGCGCAGCGGCGACCTCGGCGTAGCGCTCGTGGTGGACGTTGCTGACCTTGGCCCACTCGATCTCGGACGCGAGGTCGCGCAGCAGGGCCTGGTCGGCCGCGATCCGCAGGCTGCGGCAGGACGCCGCGACCAGCGCCAGCTTGGACTCGGTGAGCTGCGGCAGCTCCTCGCGGCCGGTCACGTGGGGCCAGAAGTAGCGCAGCTGACGCAGCGCGGCGCTGTGGAAGGTGCGCGCCTGGACGCCGGGGGCACCGAGCTGGCGCAGCCGCTGGCGGAGCTCTCCCGCGGCCCTGGTCGTGAACGTCAGCGCGAGCACCTCGCTCGGCGCGTAGACGCCCGTCGCCACGCCGTGGGCGATGCGGTGGGTGATCGCCCGGGTCTTGCCGGTGCCGGCACCGGCGAGCACCCGCACCGGCCCCCGCAGCGCCTCGGCCACCGCGCGCTGCTCGGGATCCAGGGCGGCGAGGAGGTCGGTGGTGCTCACGGTCCCGACACTAGAGGGGCCCGGCGACATCACGACCAGCCGGGCGACCGGGCTGTGGAGGGTCAGTCGAGCGCGAGCGTGCGGGCGAGGAACGCGTTGCCGAGCTTGCGGTCGGGGTCCACGCGGAGCGCGAGGTCGCGGAAGTCGTCGAGGCGCGGGTAGAGCGGTCGGAGGTCGTCGTACGTCGCGGCGAAGCACTTGCCCCAGTGCGGCCTCGCGCCGAGCGGCAGCAGGGCGTCCTCGATGGCCGGCAGGACGTCGTACACGGCCGGGACGTCGCGCACCCAGGTGAAGTGGAGGCCGACCGCGTCGCGACCCTCCGCGCCGCTGAGCCAGAGGGTGTCGGCGGCGATGGTGCGGACCTCGGTGACCTGCAGGAGGTGCGCGAACCTCGGCGCCAGCGCGCGCAGCCGGTCGACGGCGTCGCGGGCGCGCTCGCGCGGGAGGAGGTACTCGGTCTGCAGCTCCTCGCCCCGGCTCGGCGTGAACTCCAGCCTGAAGTGGGGGAGCCGCTCGTGCCACGGCCCGGTCGCGCCCATCTGCTCGGTGATCGCGGCGATGTCCGCACCGGCGAGCATGTGCAGCGTCGACGTCGCGGGCGGCGCGCCCCACAGGTCCGGAGGCGGGGTCGTGCCGCGGCTCTTGAGCCACACCTGGTGCACCCGGCCGCTCACCCAGTCGGTGAAGAGGCTGACGCTGTAGGCGCTCGCCGTCAGCTCGTCGAGGTGCTCGACGGCGAGGTCCCACGGAAGGTCGGTGTAGAGGTCCTGGCGCACCTCGTACGACGGCTCCACGTCGAGCGTCACGTGGGTGACGACGCCGAGGGCGCCGAGGGAGACGACGTGGCCGTCGAAGCCCGCGTCGCCGCGGGCGATGCTCTCGAGGGTGCCGCCGGGGCGCACGAGCTCCAGCCCGACGACCGCCGACGCCAGCGAGCCCGTCCGGTCCCCGGATCCGTGCGTCCCGGTCGCGATCGCGCCCGCCACCGAGATGTGCGGCAGCGACGCCATCGTCGCGAGCGCCCACCCCTCGCGGGCCAGGACGGTCGCCAGGTCGCCGTACCGCACCCCGCCCGCCACCCGCACCACCTTGCGTCCGGCGTCGACCTCGATGTCGGGCGGCAGCTCCTGGGTCGAGACCAGGTCGCCGTCGGTGTCGGCCAGGTCGGTGAACGAGTGCCGGCTCCCCAGCGCCCGCACCCGCCCGCTGCCCGCCACCAGCTCCTGCAGCTCGGCCACGCTCCCCGGCCGGTGCACCCGCGCGGCGGCGTACTTGTGGTTGCCTGCCCAGTTCGTCAGCACGCACCCATCCTGCCCGCCGTTCGGCTCGTCTCGCATACTCGGCACTGTGATGGTCCTGGCGCTCATCGGCGCGCTCGCCGCGGCCGTGCTGTACGGCGCCGGCACGGTGCTGCAGGCACGTGGCGTCACGGGCCGCCCTGCGGTCTACGCCTGCGGGCTGGCCGCCGACGGAGCGGGGTTCCTGGCCTCCCTCCTGGCGCTGCGCCGCCTCCCACTCTTCGTCGTCGAGTCGGCGGTGGCCTCCAGCGTCGCAGTCACCGCGCTGCTCGCGGTGTGGTGGCTCGGGGCACGGCTGAGCCGACGCGAGCTCGGCGCGCTCGCCGCCGTCGGACTCGGCCTCGTCGTGCTCGCCGCGACCGCCCAGGAAGGTGTCGCGCGCGCCGTAGGGACGGAGGGCGAGGTCTGGCTGTGCGGCGCGACCGTCCCGGTGCTGGTGGCCGGCGTTGCCGCGTACGTCTCCCGCGCCCGCTGGTCCGGTCCGCTGCTCGCGGTCGTCGCCGGTCTCGGATTCGGCGGAACCGCGATCGCAGCTCGGGTCCTCGTCGTGCGGACCCCGTGGTGGGAGACGTGGCGCGAGCCGGCGTTGTGGGCGCTCGCCGTCTACGGAGCTGTCTCGCTGGTCGCCTTCGGACTCGCACTCGCGCGAGCGAGCGTCACCGCCGTCGCCGCGATCACGTTCGTCGTCGAGACGATCGCGCCGACCGTGATCGGCATCGTCTGGCTCGGCGACCGCGTCCGTCAGGGCGCCGCACCGTGGACGGTCGTCGGGCTGATCCTGACCCTGGCCGGTTGCCTGGTCCTCGCACGCTTCGCAGCACCCGAGGACGTCGGCGACGTACACGGCGGCGCAGCCGCGTGACTCCGCGACGCGGCTGGGTGCCTAGCTCGTCAGCACGTGCACGGCCCGCCCGCCCCACCGTCGTCCGGCGAGCGCAGACCGAACCAGACGCGGTCCACCCGCATCGCGATCGCAGCACCAAGGCACATGGGTGGCCAAGGGCATCGCCTCTTCCGGACTCACATCGCTCCACCTTCCTTACCGGTAAGGAAGGTGGAGCCGCAGCTCCCCGGCCGACCGCGCCGGACCCGACGAGCGCGCGGTCACCGCGTCACCAGACCAGTGGCTCTCGCCCCGCGGGGAATGCGCCGACCGTCGTGCTGCTTTCATGGAGGAGACGCTCGTCGAAGGGAACACGATGTCCGAGTCCAGCTTCACCCTCTACTCCACCCCGTGGTGCGGCTACTGCCACCGCCTGAAGTCGCAGCTCGACCGCGAGGGCATCACCTACGAGGTCGTCGACATCGAGCAGCAGCCGGAGGCCGCGAAGATCGTCGAGGCGGCCAACAACGGCAACCAGACGGTGCCGACGCTGGTCTACGCCGACGGCACCGCGCAGACCAACCCGAGCCTGGCGCAGGTCAAGGAGAAGATCGCCTCGCTCTGACGGCCCCGCCACGACCCGGCCGTTGTTAGCATCGCGCCCGTGCAGATCCTGACGGCGATCGACGAGGCACGGCTGCGCGACCTGTGCTCGTCGCAGCAGTTCTTCTGGCTCGACCTGGTCGCGCCCTCCGACGACGACGTGAAGCGGCTCGGCGAGCTCATCGGCCTCCACCCGCTGGCGGTCCAGGACACCCTCGCGTTCGGCCAGCGGCCCAAGCTCGACGTCTACGACAACCAGGCTCTCCTGGTGCTGGAGGGCGGCGTCAACGCGGATCCCGAGGAGGACAACCCGCACCCGCTCGAGGAGATCCACTGCTACATCAGCGGTGACTTCGTCATCACGGTACGACGCAACCCGTTCGCCGATCTCGACGAGCTCAGGAAGCTGCTGGCCGTCGGACGGACCGACCGCTCCGAGCAGTACTACGTCTACCGGATCATCGACACGATCGTGGACAGCTACTTCCCGTTGCTCTCCGGCCTCGACGACGAGGTCAACGACCTCGAGGACGCGATCGTCGAGAAGCCGACGAAGACCGAGCTCGTGAAGATCTTCAGGCTCAAGCGGCTCCTGCTCAAGCTGCGCAAGGCCGTCACGCCGATGCGCGACCTGTTCGCCCGCGAGATCGAGACCATCGCCGACCTGGCCGGGCTCGACAGCGACAGCCACGACTACTTCCGCGACGTCTACGACCACCTGATCCGCATCACCGACCTGCTGGACAGCTACCACGACCTGGTCAGCGGCTGCACCGACCTCTACCTCTCCAACGTGGCCAACCGCCAGGGCGAGATCGGCAAGCAGCTCACCGTCGTGGCCAGCATCTTCCTGCCGTTGACGTTCCTGACCGGCTTCTTCGGCATGAACTTCGACTGGCTGACCGGCCAGGTCCAGCACGGGCTGCTCAGCTTCATCCTCCTGGGCGTCGGCACGATGCTCGTGTCCGGCGCGCTCATGTGGGCGTGGTTCTGGCACAAGGGCTGGACCCGCGACGACTAGCGACGCGTGTCCCGGTGGCCGGCTCTGGCCACTACCAGGCGCCCGGCAGCTCCTCGCCGTACCAGTGCTCGATCAGCGACCGGCTGATCGAGACGCCTCCCGGCAGCAGCAGCTCCCCGGACTCCGCCTCGGCACGCATCTGGTCGCGGGTGAACCAGCGCGCGTCCTCGACGTCGAAGTCCTCGAGCACGATGTCGTCGGTCGTGGCACGCCCCAGGAACCCGAGCATGAGGCTGGCCGGCAGCGGCCACGGCTGGTTGCCGTAGTAGCTCACCTCCCCGACCCGTACGCCGGTCTCCTCGGCCACCTCGCGACGTACGGCGTCCTCCAGCGTCTCGCCCGGCTCGCAGAAGCCGGCGAGCGTGGAGAACCTGCCCAGCGGCCACGCCTTGTTGCGCCCGAGCAGCGCACGCTCGTCGCGCGACCCCGGGTCACCGGCGGTCACCAGCATGATGACCGCCGGGTCCGAGCGCGGGAACTGCGGCTTCTCGCACTGCTCGCAGATCAGCTCGTGACCCGCCGCCCGCGGACGCAAAGGGCCGCCGCAGCGGGGACAGTGACGCGTCGCCCACTGCCACTCCGCGAGCCCCAGCGCGTGGAACACCAGCGGCGCGTCGTCGTTGTCGGTGCCCGCCAGCAGGGGCAGCAGCCCGCGCAGCGGCACCCATGACCGCGGCTCCTCGCGAGCGACGTCGGCGTCGACGATCACGGCCCACGAGGTCACCCCGTCACGCTCCCCCAGCAGCACCCGTACGCCGGCCGGCGCCTCCGCCGCCGGCAGCCACTCCAGCCCGGTGCCGGTCGGCCGCACGCGCGTGCCCGCGATGACGAGGACCCGGCTGCGCGGCGACTCCCAGGCCTCCTGCAGCCACGCCTCGTCGTTGCGCCGCAGCCCCATCCGGTCGTGCGGGTGGCGGCTCAGCGACAGGTGCGGATCGGTCACGCCTCGAGCGTAGTCATCGCGTCGGTGAGGAGCCGCTCGAGTCCGGCCCGGTCCGGCAGGCCGTCGGGTACGACGAGCCGGCCGGTGCGGACGTAGTAGAACGCGGCCCGCACCCGCTCGACCGGCACCCCGTGGAGCTCGGCCCACGCCACCCGGTAGACGGCCAGCTGGAGCGGGTCGGCGCTCGCCCGCGCGTTGGTCTTCCAGTCGACGAGCAGGTGGCCGCCCTCGCCGGACGGGTCGCCGTCGGCGTACACCGCGTCGATGCGGCCGCGCACGACCTGTCCCGCGAGCACCAGTGCGAACGGCGCCTCGACCGCGATCGGCGTGCGCTCGCCGAACTCGCCCTCCTCGAACCGCGCGATCAGCTCCTCGAGCTCGGCCTCGTCGGACCGCGACACATCGGCATCGCCGCGCCCGCTGAGCCGGTCGACGTCGAGCAGGCTCTGCTGGCCGAAGCGCGCCTCGACCCAGGCGTGGAACCGGCTGCCGAACCGCGCCGCCGGCGAGGGCCGGCGTGGCATCGGCCGCGCGATCTCGCGGCCGAAGCCGTCGGGGTCGTCGCGCAACCGGCCCAGCGAGGTGGCCGACAGCGCCGTCGGCAGCGCGACATCGGCGGCTCCCCCGCCGCCGCGGCGCGCCTCCTCCATCAGGCGCTCGATCTCGGCGTCCCAGGTCTGCACCAGGTCGGCGTGGTCGCCGAGGTCGCCGTCAGGAGCGTCGACGTCGACACCGCGCACCCACTCGGCTGCCGCGATCCGGCGCAGCGACTCCGCTGACCGCTCGGTGACCGGCCACAGCACGGGCTCGCGTCGGCCCACCGTCGGGTTCGGTGCGTCCTTCGGCGGCTGGTCCAGCCACGCATCCGGCTCACCGCCCCACAGCGCGCTGGCGTCGCGCACCTGCTCCTGGAACGGCGAGGGCCCGACCGGCGTCTTGCGGCTCTCGTTCCAGAGGTACGACGACACCCACAGCGTGTGCCGCGCGCGAGTGAGGGCGACGTACGCCAGCCGCTGCTCCTCCTGGAGCTGGTGCTGGCGCGCCTGCTCCACGAAGTCCTTCAGCCCGGCCGCACTCACCTCGCGCCACGCGGGCAGGTCGGCCCAGTCGCCGCGCAACGGGATCGGCAGCACCGCCTGGCCGGTCGGCCACTGGGTACGCAGCGTCTTGTGCGGGAACTTCTCCACGCACCAGCCGGGCAGGAAGACGACGTCGTACTCGAGGCCCTTGGCCCGGTGGACCGTCAGCAGCTTGACCGAGTCGCTCTCGGACGGCGTCGCGACGTCGAGCCCCTCGCCGAGCTCGTCCTCGGCCTCCAGCCAGGCCAGCAGCGCCGGCAGGCTCTGGGCGCCGTCGATCGAGGTGAAGTCGGCGACGGCCCGCACGAAGTGGTCGAGGTTGTCGCGACGGGCGGGCGCCGCCGGGCTGACCGACGCGGCCAGCTCGACGTCGATCCCGGTGGTGTCGATGATGCGGCGCACGAGGTCGAGCAGCGGCTCGCCGACATGGGCACGCAGCCGACGCAGCTCGGCGTCGAGCAGCGCGAAGCGCTCACGGGCCTGCCGCGAGTAGGGGAACTCCTCGGGCTCACCGGGCTCGGCGAGCGCGTCGGTGAGCGCCGGCAGGTCGACCGGGTCGCTGCCCTCGACGGCGTCGGCCAGCGCCTCCTCGACCGATCGCTCCCCCTCGGGGCGTCCGCCCCCGGAGCCCCCCACCAGCGACCGCGCCCGGCGACCGAGGACGGCGAGGTCGCGCGGACCGATCGCCCAGCGCGGGCCGGTGAGCAGCTGCAGCATCTCGGGGTTGGCGGTCGGATCCGCGAGCACGGTCAGCGTGGCCACGACCTCGGCCACCTCCGGCAGCCGGAGCAGGCCGCCCAGACCCACGATCTCCACCGGGATCTCCGCGGCCGAGAGGGTGTCGAAGACGTCGGCCGCGTTGGCGTTGTCACGCGTCAGCACGCCGATCTCGCCCCAGGCCGTGCCGCGGTCGTGCGCCTCGCCCACCGACCGCGCGAGCCAGGCCAGCTCCTCGGCGTACGTCTCGTGGACGAGGGTGCGGACGTCGCCGTCCTCGGCCTCCGGCTTGGGCTCGAGCGGCGCGACCATCGGGTAGGCGCGGTAGAGCGGCGCCGCGAGGTGGTTGGCGACCTCGAGGATGCGGCGGTCCGAGCGGCGGTTCACCACCAACGGGAAGACGGTCGCGTCCTCACCGGAGACACTCGGGAACTGCCGCGGGAAGCTCAGGATGTTCGACACCGACGCGCCCCGCCAGCCGTAGATCGCCTGGTTCGGGTCACCGACCGCCGTCACCGCGTGCCCGCGCCCGCCGTCGCCGGAGAACAGCCCGGCGAGCAGCTGCGCCTGCGCGACCGAGGTGTCCTGGTACTCGTCGAGCAGGACCAGCCGGAACCTCTCCCGCTCCTCCTGCCCGACCACCGGGTGCTCGGCGACCAGCCGCGCGGTCAGCGCGACCTGGTCGGAGAAGTCCATCAGCCCCAGCTCGTCCTTGAGCCGGCGGTAGTCGTCGACCAGGCCGAGCAGCTCGCCGCGCTTGTCGAGCGCCGCGACGACCCGGCCCAGATCGCCCTTGGGTCCGATCTCCAACGCGGCGTCGACCAGCGGCCGCACCTTCGCGTCGTGCTCGCGCACCGCGTCGGTCGTCCGCAGGTGCTCGCTGATAGCGGACTCGAGCGCCAGGAGGTTCTCCACGACCGTCGGCGGGTGGTCGCTCAGCGACTCGATCCGGCCACGGTGGCGCGCGACCGCCCGCGCCGCGAGCTGGTAGCGCGACGCGTCCGCCATCACGCGTACGTCGGGCTCGTGCCCGATCCGCAGCCCCTGCTCGGTCAACAGGTTGGCGGCGTAGGAGTTGTACGTCGCGATGGTCGGCTCGGGAACGTCCGGGTTGTCCGGGTCGGCCGGCAGGTAGCGGCGGATCCGCTCACGCAGCTCGGAGGTGGCCTTCGTCGTGAACGTCAGCCCGAGCACCTGGTCGGGCGCGACCAGCCCGTTGCCGACGCAGTAGACGACCCTCGCCGCCATCAGCTCGGTCTTGCCCGAGCCCGCGCCCGCGATGACCACCGCCGGGCCGAGGGGCGCGGAGATCGCGGCCCACTGCGCGTCGCTGACCTGGTACGGCGTACCCATCACCTCGGCCAGGGCGGCCGGGGAGTCGATCCTCATGAGATCACCCCGTCGGAGCTCCAGGCCGGGCACTGCACGCGGAACGCGCAGAACTTGCAGTTGCTCGGGTCGTACCTGGTCGGGAAGACCTCGGCCCGGAGCAACTCACCGGCCTGACGCATCCGGGCCTCGATCGGCCGCTCGTCACCGTCGCCGGCGGGCGCCAGCGGATCCTGGCGCTGCACCTTGAGCCGGCCGCGCACGCCCTTGCGCAGCTGCCACAGCTCGGCACCGCCGGGGCCGCCCTGTGCGCCCTCGGGCAGCACCTCGTCGAACGCCCCCTGCTCGACGGCGAGCTGGTAGAGCCCCAGCTGCGGGTCGTCGGGCAGGTCCTTGTCGGGCGGCGGGTACTTCGACGTCTTCAGGTCGACCACGACGATCCGCCCCTCGGTGTCGATCTCGAGCCGGTCGGCGAAGCCGTTGAGCATCACCGAGGTGCCGTCGGCGAGCGTCACCGGCGCCGAGAAGGCCTGCTCGAACGCGACCGGCGTGCGTGTCGACGCCTGGTGCCAGTCGACGAACCGCTCGAGGGCCGCCCGGGCCTCGTCACGCTCCTTGACGGCCGACCAGGGGGTGCGGAACGGGAGCTGGTCCCACACCTCGTCGACCCGCTCCATCAGCAGGTCGACCAGGGAGTCGCGGTCGGGTGCGGTCAGCTCGCCGCGACCCACCCGCTCGGCCAGCGCGTGCAGCACGTTGCCGAACCCCTGGGCCTGGTTGCTCGGCTGGCCGCCGCCGGCCTCACGCTCCAGGAACCACCGGGCCGGGCACTTCTCGATGGCGGTCAGCATGCTCGCGCTCACCCGCAGCGCCTCTCCCGGCTCGCGGAGCGCGCGCTCGGAGCGGGAGGCCGCCCGGGTGCCCCACCAGTTCGCGGGATCGGCCGCCGGCACCGGAAGGCGGGCCAGCCGCCGCGCGGCCGCCTCCCGCAGCGGCGCCGGGGACGACTCGTCGGCGACCGTACGACGGAGCTCGGCGACCAGCCCTGCCAGCGACATCGGCCGCTGCGGCCGTCCCACCCGGTGCACCACCTCGGGTCGTACGTCGACCCCGAGCTCGGCGAGCAGCCGGCTGGCGTCCTCGCCGTCGTCCTCCGCGCTGGCGACCGCCGTGACCACGAGCCGCTCGCGCGCGCGTGTGCACGCGACGTAGAACAGCCGGCGCTCCTCGGCCATCAGCTCGCGGATCGTCGCGCGAGGCAGGATCCCGTCGTGGCCGACCTCGTCGACGGCCAGCAGCCCCGAGCGCAGCCGGAGGTCGGGCCAGCTCCCCTCCTGGACGTGCGCGACGACCACCAGCCGCCACTCCAGGCCCTTGGACCGGTGGGCGGTCATCAGGCGCACCGCGTCGGCGTGCGTGCCGCGCTGGGCGAGCGTGTCGGCCGGGATCTCCTGGGCACGCAGCGACTCGAGGAAGGTCGCGATGCCGGTGCGGCCGACCCGCTCCTCGACCCGCGCGGCGTAGTCGAAGAGGGCGCACACCGCGTCGAGATCGCGGTGGGCGAGGCGTGATCCCGACTCGGCCGACGCCCTCAGCCGGCGCGGCCACGGCGTGCCGTCCCACAGCTCCCACAGGACCTCCTCGACCGTGCCGCCGCCGTCGATCACCGCCCGTGCCCGCGCCAGGAGCGCGCTGAGCTCGGTGATGCGCGCGGCCCCGGCGGTCTCGACGCCCTCGAGCAGCCCCGGATCGTGCAGCACCGCCGCGACGACCTCGGCCGACCCCGTCGGCGTCTCACCCGTCTCGCGCGAGCGCTGGCGCAGCGCGCGGGCCACCCCGCGGAGATCGGTGGGATCGAGCCCGGCCAGCGGCGACAGCACCAGAGCGTGCGCACGATCGGGGTCGAGCCAATCGGGGTCGCCCACGGCATTGAGCGCGTCGAGCAGCGGCTGCACGGCGGGCTCGCGCTGCAGCGGGACCTCGTCGGCGGACACCTCGATCGGCACGCCCGCCTCGACGAGCGCCCGGCGCAGCGCGGGCAGCGTGCTCGCCCCGGACCGCACCAGCACCGCCATGTCCGACCACGGGATGCCGTCGGTCAGATGAGCCCGACGCAGCAGGTCCGCGATGTTCTCGGCCTCCGCCCGCTCTGTGTCGAAGGTGCGCACCAGGACGCTGCCCGCACCGGACGGTACGGCGGTGGTCGGCGAGCGGAACGCCTCCGCCTGCTCCCGGCCCAGCGACGCGGGCAGCGGCAGCCGCTGTGCCACCGACTGCGCGGCCCCGAGCAGCTCGGGCCCGAACCGCCGGGTCGTGCGCAGCACGACCACGTCCGCGGGCGAGCCCTCAGAACGCCGGAAGCGGTCCGGGAAGTCGAGGATCCCGCGCACGTCGGCGCCCCGGAAGCCGTAGATCGACTGGTGCGGGTCACCGACGACGACGAGCTCCGCGTCGGGTGAGACCAGCTCGCGCAGGAGCGCGACCTGGCTCGGGTCGGTGTCCTGGTACTCGTCGACGAACACGTGCTTGAACCGCCGCCGCAGGTCGTCCCGGACCCCGGATGTCGGGTCCTGCAGCAGCGCGACCGCGGTGGCGATCAGGGCGGAGTAGTCGAGGGCGTTCTGGTCGCCGAGGACGTCGTCGTACTGGTCGAGGAAGTCGGCGGCGGCGACCCACGCGGCCCGGTCGCTCTCACGGCCGACCTCGCGTAGCCGACGCGACCCCAGCCCCCGCTCGGTGGCCCGGCCGATGAGCGCGGTGAGCTCGCGCGCGAACCCCCTGGTACGACGCGCCTGGGCCAGCTCGGGCGGCCAGGTGACCGAGTGCTCGCGGTCGGCGAGCAGCTCGCTGAGGACGACCTCCTGCTCGGGCGCCGAGAGCAGCCGCAGCGGCGGTCGCGCCGGATCCGGGAACAGCCCGTCGCCGGCGTACTCCCTCACCAGCGAGTAGGCGAAGGAGTGGAAGGTCGAGCTCAGCTGCGTCGCCATCGTGCGCCCGAGCCGCAGGGTGACCTTGTCGCGCAGCTGCTCGGCGGCCTTGCGCGAGAACGTCAGCGCCAGCACCTGGTCGGGTCGCGCACCGCGGCGCTCGACGCGGTCGACGATCGCCTCCACCAGGGTGGTCGTCTTGCCGGTGCCGGGCCCGGCCAGGACCAGTAGCGGCCCGGCGCCGTGATCGACCACCTGTCGCTGGAACTCGTCCAGGACGGGCGGCTGCTCCGCCCCTGACGGCGCGATCCGGAAGCTCACGGTCCTCAGCCAACCACCCACCGCCGACGGATCCCGCGCCCCACCCCCCGCCCCGCCGACCTGCGCAGCGCTACTCAGCGCGGCTGAGTCGCGACCCGGGTCCCGGCAGACCCGAAGAACGAGGGAATGGACCCATGGACAACGCCCACGCCCCGCTGCTGCCCGCAGCGGCTCCGATCCCGCCGCGTCGCGGCATCACCTTCGCCTCGGTCCCCCAGATCCTGCTCGGTCTGGGGGCCTTCTGCCTGCTGGTCGCAGCAGCCATCTTCCTGGCCGTCTCCTGGTCCGCCCTCGGCGTCGGCGGCCGCACCGCCGTGCTCGCGGTCCTCACGCTCACCGCCGTCGCCAGCACGCTGGCGCTGCACCTCCGCGGCCTGCGGTTCGCGGCCGAGGCGCTCAGCGTCGTCTCCCTGGGCCTCCTCACCCTCGACGTGTACGGCGCCGCCGCTGCCGGTCTGCTCGACGGGATGCCGGACGGCCGGGTCACCCTGCTCGCGGGCGTGCTGCTCGCGATCGGCGGCTGGGCCTTCTCGCTGAGCCCGGCCTCCGCCGGCACTCGGCTCAAGGCCCCGCAGGTCGCTATCGGGATCGGCCTGGGCCTCGCCTACCTGGGCGGTGCGGTGAGCGGCCACCCGCTGACCGGCGGCAACCTGGCCGCACTGCTCGGAGCGGGCCTCGCCGCGCGGTCGCGCAGGTCGGGCCTGCCGGTCCAGCAGTGGTCGTGCCTGGCGGGCGCCGCCGTCGGCTGGACCGGTGCCACGACCACGGCGGTCGCCGAGTCGCTGGGCACGCCGACGCTCCACCAGATGTGGGTCGTCGGCAGCGGCTGGTCGCTGCTCGTCTCGGCGGCCGTGCTGCTGGTCCCGGCCCTCGTGCTGCGCGCCGAGGCAGCATTCCTCGCGGGGGCCTCCGGCGCCGCGCTGCTCGCGACCGGCGCCGTCACGATCCCGGTCGTCGGCTCGTCGCCCACCGTGCTGACCGCGGTGGCGCTCGGCACCACCGCCGCCTGGACCCTGCTTCTCGCCGTCCGCGACCGGATCCGCCTCGTCGCGGTCGCACCGGTCTCGATCGGCGCCCTGTTCCTCGCCGGCGCACTGATCGACGGCGTCGGTGTCGACCTGGCTCGCTGGACACGCATCGCCGGGCCCTTCAGCAAGTCGTTCCTGGTCACCGTCCGCGGGCGCGCGCTCGAGCTGGCACCGGCCCTGCTCGTGCCGTCCGCGCTCGTCGTGCTCACGGCCGCCGTCCTCGGCCTCGCCGGGCCGCGCCCGGCCCACCCGCGCCGCTGGCTGGCGCTCGGCACGCTGGTGGCCGGCTGCACGGGCGCCCTCACCGCCGCGGCGTACGACGTCCCGCTGACGATCGCCACGGGCCTGGCCGCGCTCACGGCGCTGGTCGCGGCGGCGCTCGCCGTGCGCGGCGAGGACGCCCTCGCTCCGGCGTACACCTGGATCGCCGTGGGTGTGGCGATCCTCGCCGCGGTGGCCTCGCTCCCGAGCGCCTCGCTGACGGCGACCGTCGCCGGCTCCGGCCTGGTCACCGCGCTCGTGCTCACCCTCCTGGGCCGCACCGAGCGCGTCCGCATCCCGGGCGAGGCCGCGCTGGTCCCTGCCGCGGCGTTGGGCACGGCTGGCACCGTCATGGCCGTCGGCGACGAGCCGGCCTGGATCGCCGTACCGGTCCTGCTCGCCGTCGGCGTCGTCGCGATCGCCCGACCGGTGGCGAGGGTCGAGGTGCCGGCGGTCGTCGCCGCACTGGCCTCGCTCCTGGTCTCCGTCATCGCGGCGACCGACCCGCTGGGCCTGATCTCCCTGTGGCTGCTGGTGATCGGCGGTCTCTGCTGCGCCTCGGCCCTGCTGCACGCGCAGCGCCGTCCCCTCGCCGCCGCCGGCGGACTGCTGTGGATGGTCGCGATCTGGACCCGCCTGTTCGACCAGCACGTCGCGGTGGTCGAGGCGTACACGCTGCCGCTGGCCGTGGCGCTGCTCGCCGTCGGCCTGCTCCACCTCCACCGTCGGGCCGGGGCCGGCACCGACCAGGCGCTCCTTCCCGGCCTGGCGTTGGCGACGATCCCCTCGCTCCTGCTGGTCCTCGGCGATCCCGTCTCGCTGCGTTCCCTGCTGCTCGGCACGGCCTGTCTGGTGCTCGTCCTCGCCGGCGCCACGATGCGGTGGAGCGCCCCCGTCCTCGCCGGTACGGCGGTCGGCGTGGTGCTCGTCCTCCGCGAGCTCGGCCCATACGCCGGCACCGTTCCCCAGTGGGTGTGGATCGGCCTTGCAGGCGTGCTGCTCACCGTCACCGGCATCACCTGGGAGCGCCGTCTGCGCGACCTGCGGAGGGCCGCGGGCCTGATCGGCCGGCTCCGCTGACCCACCACCGGATGCACCCACGTGCGCCGTCCTTCCCCGACCGGGGAGGACGGCGCTTCGTTGCTCTGCTAGGAAAGGACCATGGCTACCACTGCACTCGGCGGCAACCCCGTCAACACCATCGGCGAGCTGCCCGCGGTCGGCTCCGACGCACCGGCCTTCGAGCTGGTCGGATCCGACTTCAGCAACGTGACCCTCACCCCGGGCACGCGCACCGTCCTGAACATCTTCCCGAGCGTCGACACCGGCGTGTGCGCCGCATCGGTCCGCAAGTTCAACGAGCTCGCGGCCGGTCTCGACAACACGACCGTCGTCAACGTCTCGGCCGACCTGCCGTTCGCCCAGGCCCGCTTCTGCGGCGCCGAGGGCATCGACAAGGTCGTCGCCGCCTCGGCCTTCCGCTCCGACTTCGGCAAGGACTACGGCGTCCTGCTGACCGACGGCAAGTTCGAGGGCCTCTTCGCCCGCTCGGTCGTCGTGGTCGACGCCGACGGCAAGGTCATCCACTCCCAGCTGGTCCCCGAGATCGGCCAGGAGCCCGACTACGACTCCGCGGTCGCGGCCCTCGGCTGACCGTCCCAGGGACTCCAGAACGCAGAGCGCACGTCGACCTTCCCTGACGGGAGGGTCGGCGTGCGCTCGTCGTCGTAGTGGGCCCGGGCGCGGGCGTCGTGGCTCGGCGGCAGCGATCCGTCGGCCCTGATCACCCGCCACCACGGGACGGGCCCGCCGTGGTGGGCCATGACCGAGCCGACCTGACGCGGGCCGCCACCGACGACGTCGGCCAGCGCGCCGTACGTCGTGACGCGGCCGGGCGGGATCTGCTCCACCAACGACAGGACCGCCTCGACGTACTCGTCGAGGAGGTCCGATGTCATGCGCGTGAGCGGCTCAGTACGCCGGCTGGCTGGGGTCGATCTGGTTGACCCAGGCCACCACGCCGCCGCCGACGTGGACTGCGTCGCCGTAGCCGGCGCCCTTGGCGATCGCCAGGCACTCGGCCGACCGGACACCGCTCTTGCAGTGGAGGACGACCTGCTTGGAGCCGTTGCCGGTCAGCTTGCCGAGCTCGTCGAACGCGTTGCCGTTGAGGAACTCGCCCTTGGGGATGAGGACCGAGCCGGGGATCTTGTTGATCTCGTACTCGTTGGGCTCGCGCACGTCGACGAGGACGAAGTCGCGGCTGCCCTCCTCGCGCTCCTTGAGCATGTGCTCGAGCTGCACCACCGAGATGGTGGCGTCGGCGGCTGCGTCGGCGGCCTCGTCGGAGACGGCACCGCAGAAGTAGTCGTAGTCGATCAGGTCGGTGACCGTCGGGGCGTCACCGCACAGCGCGCAGTTGGGGTCCTTGCGGACCTTGAGCTTGCGGTACTCCATCTCGAGGGCGTCGTAGATCATCAGCTTGCCGACCAGCGGCTCGCCGATGCCCGTCAGCAGCTTGATGGCCTCGTTGACCTGGATCGAGCCGATCGACGCGCACAGCACGCCCAGCACGCCGCCCTCGGCGCAGGACGGGACCATCCCCGGCGGCGGCGGCTCGGGGTAGAGGCAGCGGTAGCACGGCGCGCCCTCGACCTGCTTGGGCGCGAACACGCTGGCCTGGCCGTCGAAGCGGTAGATCGAGCCCCAGACGTAGGGGATCCCGAGGAAGTACGCCGCGTCGTTGACCATGTAGCGCGTGGCGAAGTTGTCCGTGCCGTCGACGATCAGGTCGTACGCGGAGAAGATCTCCTTGACGTTGTCGTTGTCGAGGCGCTCGTTGTGGACGATGACGTCGACCAGCGGGTTGATCTCCGCGATCGAGTCCTTGGCCGACTCCGCCTTCGGTCGGCCGATGTCGGACTGGCCGTGGATCACCTGGCGCTGGAGGTTCGACTCGTCGACCTCGTCGAACTCCACGATGCCGAGAGTGCCGACGCCGGCCGCCGCCAGGTACAGCAGCGCCGGGCTCCCGAGGCCGCCGGCGCCGATGACCAGCACCTTGGCGTTCTTCAGGCGCTTCTGCCCGTCCATGCCCACGTCGGGGATGATCAGGTGGCGGCTGTAGCGACGTACCTCGTCGATGGTCAGCTCGGGGGCCGGCTCGACCAGCGGGGGAAGACTCACGGCTTACTCCTGCAGACTGGGACTCTCGGTTGTCGACGGGCACAACACCGATCGCCGGTGAACTGTTCCCGTCGGGTCCATGGTCTCAGACGACTGAGCGAGTGGTCGCGGCGACCGAGGGACGAGGTCGAGCGTGAGCCGCGAGCGAGGGAGTGCGAGCGAAGCGAGCCGGGCGACATGAGAGCGCGCCGAGCCGCATCCCGTCATGCGGACCTGCACGCCGCCCGAGTAGGGTCGACGCCGTGGTCAGTGAGTCCTACGACGTGGAGGCGAGCCGTGCCCGCGCCGTACGGCTCCCCCGGCGCGAGCGGCGCCAGCAGCTGATGGCAGCGGCGCTCGAGGTGTTCGTCGCGCAGGGCTACCACGCGGCCGCGATGGACGACATCGCCGAGCGGGCCGGCGTCTCGAAGCCAGTGCTCTACCAGCACTTCCCGGGGAAGTTCGAGCTCTACCTCGCGCTGCTCGACGCCTCGGCCGACGCGATCATCGGCAACTGCCGTGCGGCGCTGGAGTCCACCCAGGACAACGAGCAGCGCGTGCGTGCGGCCGTCGACGCCTTCTACGCCTACGTCGAGCACGAGACCGGGGCGTTCCGCCTGGTCTTCGAGTCCGACCTGACCAACGAGCCTGCCGTCCGCCAGCACCTCGAGCGGGTCACGACGGAGTGCGCCGACGCGATCGCGGCGGTGATCCACGAGGACACCGGGCTGCCCGCCCCCGCCGCGCGGCTGCTGGCCGTGTCCCTGGTGGGAATGGCTCAGGTCAGCTCGCGGTTCTGGCTCACCGACGCGGCCGGCATCAGCCGCGACCAGGCGGTCGCGCTGGTCTCCGGCCTGCTGTGGCGCGGCATCGGCGGATACCCGCTCGAGCACACGGATTGACAGTCCCCAGATCCACGAGGAGATGAAATGACCGTAGAGGTCAAGATCGGTGTCCAGAACGTCGGCCGCGAGCTCGTCGTGGAGACCGAGCAGGGCAACGAGGCGATCGCCGAGGCGCTCCAGTCCGCGCTCGGCACCGACGGCGGCGTCTTCTCGCTGACCGACACCAAGGGCAAGGTCACCCTGGTCCCGACCGCCAAGCTCGCCTACGTCGAGATCGGTCGCAGCACCGCGGGCCAGGTCGGCTTCCGGTCCTGACGCCTGCGTCAGGACCGGAAGAAGCCCTCCTGACCTCGCGCAACGCATGACGCCGCCGCTCGCGCGGACCTAGACTGGTCGCGTGAGCGGAAGGTCGTACGAGTACGCGCGCCTGTGGGTGCCGCTGTACGACGCCGCGTCGCTGGCCGTGACCCGGCCGGTCTACCTGATCGAGGCCGGTGACGGCTTCGAGGGCTTCGTCGCCGAGAAGAACACCACGCTGGTCGGGCTGTTCAACGAGCTCGGCCACCGGGGCTGGCGGATCGAGACGAACCCGCTCCGCGTCACCGACCCCTCCCCCGAGCTCCAGCTCCTCATCGACGCCACGCTCGACGACGCCGACGGGATCGACGGCGTCGCCCACGAGATCGTCATGTCCGGCGGCCACGCCGTCGAGGAGTACGACGTCTTCGGCATGCGTCGACGCGGCTGAGCCGACATGGCCGGCCGCGCACTGATCGGGGAGGATCCGATCAGGCAGCTCGATCGGATCCTCCCCGATCACTGACCTCCCGCACCTGTCGGCCCGCCCGACACCTCGTCGGCGAGCAAGTCGCCGTACTCCTCGATGCGGGTGAGGACCTGGGCGGGTGAGAGCTGCTCGAGGCCGAGGGGGTCCTCGGCGCCGATGCTGACCTCGTCCCAGGTGACCGGGGTGGCGACCTGGGGGCGGGGCGTGGCGCGGAGGGAATAGGGGGCGACGGTGGTCTTGGAGCCGGAGTTCTGCGACCAGTCCAGGAAGACCTTACCGGCGCGACGCGACTTGGTCATCGTCGCGGTGACGAGCCTCGGGTTCTCGCGCTGGAGCCGCTCGGCGACGTCCTTGGCCAGCTCGGTGGCGTCGTCGGAAGGCATGGGGTCGTCCAGCGGCGCGTAGAGGTGGAGGCCCTTGCTGCCACTGGTGACGGGTCGTACGTCGAGACCGCGCTCGGCGAGCACGTCACGCGCGAGCAGCGCCACCTGGCAGCACTCGTGCAGGCCGGCCGGCTCGCCCGGGTCGAGGTCGATGACGATCCGGTCGGCGCCGAGCGGCTCCCCCTCTGCTGAGACGGTCCACTGGTGGACGTGCAGCTCGAGAGCGGCGAGGTTGGCCGCCCACATGAGCGCCGGCAGCCCGCCGATGATCGGGAAGAGGATCGTGTCGCCGTTGCGGCTCGGGCCGCGCGAGCCGGTGGTCGGCACCCGGGCGGTGCGCACCCAGGAGGGCGTGCCGTTCGGGGCGTTCTTCTCGAAGAAGCTCTGGCCGCCGACGCCGTGCGGCCAGCGGATGCGCGTCACCGGCCGGTCGGCGAGCCGCGGGAGCAGAACCGGCGAGACCTTGGCGTAGTAGTCGAGGACCTCGCCCTTGGTGAACCCCGTCTGCGGGTAGAGCACCTTGGCGAGGTTCGTCAGCTTGAGCCGGCGCCCCTCGACCTCGACCCAGGTCTCGGTCACCTGGCCACCGCGATCACCGGGTGGCCGTCCGGGGCGAGCTTGCCGATCAGGTCGCGGATGAACCAGCGCGGGCCACTCACGCAGCCGGCGGTCGCACCCGAGCCGTTGACGTGCAGGAAGATCCCGGCGCCGCGGTGACGGACCTGGTTGCGGTTGAAGCTGGTGACGATGGCCCACTCGTACTGCTGGCGGTAGGACAGCAGCCGCTCGGAGGTGTTCTCGCCCGACTTCAGCCACCAGCGGAAGCCGCCGCTGCGCTTGTTGCGATAGCGGTTGTAGAAGCGCGACCCGTTGTCCTCGACCCAGTAGTCGCCCTTGTGGACCCGGCGGTAGGGCAGGGCCCACCCGGCCTGGCGCGGGTGCATCCCGAAGGCGGAGATGAGCCCGTAGGTGCCCAGCGGGGTCGTGCCGGTGCCCTGCTGACGCCGGGAGCCCCGGACCAGGCCGCCGTAGCCGATCCGGCCGTCGTTGCTGGAGAAGCGACGGTGCCAGCCGCCGGCGGTGTGGGTCCAGTAGGCGATCCGCGCGTGGTAGCCGCGGGTGTGGTTGACGGTCACGACCTGCGTGGTGCCGGCACGCAGGCCGACGTGCACACCGCCGAGGGTGACGTTGCGGGTCGAGCGGGCGGGGGCGCTCGCAGCCGTCGCCGGGGCGGACAGCAGGCCGGTGCACATGGACAGGAGCATGACGCAGAGCAGCGCGCGCGGGACCGAGAGTCGCATGCTCCTCACCCTAGTGACGCGTGTCAGAAACCATTGAACGGTTGGCGCACGCGGAGCACGCACCTCGCCGCGTTGGCCGCACTCGACAGACACCCGGTATGCCGGCTTGCGATGCACGCACTCCGCGCACGCCAACCGCCCAAGCATTTCCGACACACGCCACTAGGTCCGCCTCATCGGGCGTCCAGCAGGTCCTCGACCGACAGGTCGCCGCGAACCCCCTGGTACGACGGCTGCCGGAGTCGCTCGTAGCCGACCCCGTGGGTGTCGACGTCGACGACCACCACCGGCTCGACCCAGACCGTGCCGGTGGCATCGGCGCGAGGGACCTCGTCGGCGAACGGACTGCTCGATCTCCTCAACGGGCCGAGGAGGTCGGCGAGGGCCTTGGTCTGACGCGGGCCGATGCCGCTCCCCACGCGGCCGCGGTAGCGCAGCCCGCCGGGCGTCATCTCCCCCACGAGCACGGCGGCCAGGCGGCTCGCCGTACCGACCTGGGGGCGCCAGCCGCCGACGACGTACGAGCCGCGGAACCGGTGGGGGAACTTCAGCCAGGCGCGGCTCCGCTCCCCGAGGCGGTACGTCGAGTCGACCCGCTTGCTGACGATCCCCTCCAGCCCCTGCTGACGGGTGGCCTCGTGGAGCATGGCGCCGTCGTCGTACTGCTGGGGGACCTGCCACCCGCCGAGGTCGAGGTCCTCCAGCCTCGCCCGGCGCTCGATGAGCGGGAGCGAGGACAGGTCGCGGCCGTCGAGGCGGAGCAGGTCGAAGACCATGTACGTGACCGAGGCGTCGGGGGTCAGCACCCGGAAGTCCGGCAGCCCGCGCTCGTTGAGCGCGATGATCTCGCCGTCGACGACGAGGTCCCGGCACGCTCGACCTCCGCCGGAGACCGGCCCACCGTCCGGCTGCGGCCACCGGCCGGCGAGGTCCCTGCCGCTGCGGTTGGTGAAACGGACCCGCCCGTCGTCGTACGACGCCAGGACGCGGACGCCGTCCCACTTCACCTCGTGCACCCACTCCGCACCGGTCGGGACGTGCTCGCCGACGGTCGCGAGCATGGGCAGGAGTGTCACCGGGCCAGCGTAGGCTCGGCGCATGCGTGCGATCTGGAAGGGCGCGGTCTCGTTCGGGCTGGTCAGCGTGCCCGTGAAGCTCTACTCCGCGACGGAGAGCCACGACGTGTCCTTCCGCCAGGTCCACGTCAAGGACGGCGGCCGGATCCGCTACCAGCGCATCTGCTCCATCGACGGCGAGGAGGTCCCCTACTCCGACATCGCCAAGGGCTACGAGACCGAGGACGGGGAGATGGTCGTCCTCACCGACGAGGACATGCGCGAGCTGCCGCTGACCGCCTCGCGGGAGATCGCGGTCGAGAAGTTCGTGCCGGTCGAGCAGGTCGACCCGATGCTGTTCGAGAAGGCCTACTACCTCGAGCCCGAGGCGACCGGCGCCAAGCCCTACGCCCTGTTGCGCGAGGCGCTGACCGATGCCAACCGCGTCGCCGTCGTGACGGTCGCGCTGCGCCAGCGCACCACGATCGCGCTCCTGCGGGTCCACCCGATCCCCGACAGCGAGCCGGTGATCGTGCTCCAGACGCTGCTGTGGCCCGACGAGGTCCGCACCCCCGACTTCACCGTCGAGGCGGGCGAGGTCAAGGACCGCGAGGTCCAGATGGCGCGAACGCTGGTCGAGACGCTGTCCGGCGACTTCGACCCGGCCGAGTTCGAGGACGACTACGCCGAGGCCGTGCAGGCCGTCGTCAAGGCGAAGGTCGAGGGCGGCGAGGTCCAGCGCACCGCCACCTCCACCAAGACCGGCGGCGAGGTCGTCGACCTGCTGGCCGCCCTCCAGCGGTCGGTCGACGCGGCCAAGTCGGCGCGGGGCGAGGCCTCCTCGAGCAAGCCGCCGAAGAAGACCCCCGCCAAGAAGGCACCTGCGAAGACCGCGAGCAAGAAGACGGCTGCCAAGAAGACCGCCAAGAAGGCACCGGCGAGGAAGACCGCGGCCAAGCGGACGGCCGCGAAGAAGAAGGCCAGCTGAGTGGGCGCCCGACCCCGGGTCCACGTCTGCTTCCCGCCGCCGGGCGGTGTGCGCGAGGAGATCCTGGCGATGCCGTGGGACGCCACCCTCGCCGAGGTCTCCGACACGCCGCGGTCCCAGGTGCTGAGCGACGTACGCGGATGCGACGCCGTGATCACCCGGCTGACCGACCGGGTCGACGCCGAGCTGCTGGACGCCGCCGGCCCGGGGCTGCGTGTCGTGGCGAACTACGCCGTGGGCTTCGACAACGTCGACCTGGATGCGGTGCGCGAGCGGGGTGTGACGGTCACGAACACGCCCGGGATCCTCGACGGCGCGACCGCCGACCTCAGCCTCGCCCTGATCCTCGCCGCGGCGAGGCGCGTGGTCGAGGGCGACCGGTTCGTGCGGGCGGGCAAGCCGTGGCGCTGGAGCCCGACCTTCTTCGTCGGTCTCGACCTGAGCGCGGGCGCGACGCTGGGCATCGTCGGCCTGGGCCGGATCGGCCTGGCGGTCGCCCGCCGCGCGCTGGCCTTCGACATGCGGGTGATCGCGACGCCGACGCGGTCCCACGCCGAGCAGGCCGCCGACCTCGGCATCGAGCTGATGGAGCTCGACGACCTGCTGCGAGCCTCGGACGTCGTCTCGCTCCACTGCCCGCTCGACGCCTCGACCCACCACCTCATCGGTGCACGCGAGCTCGGGCTCATCGGCCCGCACGGCATCCTGGTCAACACCTCGCGCGGACCGGTGGTCGACGAGACCGCGCTGGTCGACGCGCTGACCTCCGGCAGGCTGGGGGCCGCGGGCCTGGACGTCTTCGAGCACGAGCCGAAGGTCAGCCCCGGTCTGCTGGAGCTGGAGAACGTCGTGCTCGTGCCGCACATCGGCAGCGCCGCCGACACCACCCGCACGGCCATGGCCCGGCTCGCCTTCCGCAACGTCGCCGCCGTGCTGGACGGCCGGCCGCCGCTCACGCCCGTGCCGCTCGGCTGACGGGCCGGCGGCTCAGGGTCGACGTACGGTCAGGGTCGCGTCGCGGAGCTGGATGCGCGCACCCTCGATCAGCTCGATGGTCCTGCCGGGCTGGAGCAGGAAGCTCTGACCGGTCGGATAGGTCACCGGCCAGGAGAAGTCCGAGGTGTTCGACAGACCCCACCGGTCCTCCGCCTCCGGGTGACGCTGCACCCTGCCGACCGGCGTCGGGTTGTCCACGCCCGAGGTCAGGTGGTCGCCGCGGATGACCGTCTGCGGGCCGACCGCGACGCTGCGCCGCCCGATCGACAAGACGTACGCCGGCTCGATCGCCGCGCCATCACGCCAGCACCGGACCGGGCCCTCGCCGGCGGTCCAGAAGTTCGTCGTGCCGCAGGTCGGGCAGGGCAGCATGCCGTCGCGCATGCGGTCGAAGGCGCGGATCCACTGGCCCTCGGTGATGCGCGCAGCCGGTCGGGCAAGACCCTCGACGAACGCCTGCACGAAGAGGTCGCGGAGGTAGGAGGGGTAGATGTCCCAGTACTGCTGGACGATCTCGGCCGGCCGGTTGTCGGTCCGGTCGGGGTGCATGCAGAACACCGGGTCGGTGCCGAAGTGCGCCATCAGCCACTGTGCGTCGCGCATGCCGGCATCGGTGCGCGCGCCCTCGAGCGGGTGGCCCAGGAAGAGCGCGTAGAACAGCAGCACCGCCAGGGAGTGCCGGTCGGTGTCGGTGTTCGGCAGCGTGGCATAGGTGGTGTCGCGCACGACCTCGGGCGCCATGAAGTACGGCGTGCCGAGCACCCGGCCGGTGCCGTTGTCGATGCCGACGTTGTCGTTGTCGCAGATGAGCACGTCGCCGGACGTCGGCTCGAAGAAGACGTTGCCGAAGGAGATGTCGCGGTAGCACAGGCCGCGCGCGTGCAGCCGCAGGAAGCTGTAGCTGAGCTGGCGGCAGAGCTCGATGATCGAGGCGAACGAGACGTCGAGGGGCCGGCCGTCGCGGTCGGCGTTGAGCAGCAGGTAGCTGAGCTCGAGGTACGC
Organism: Nocardioidaceae bacterium; assembly: GCA_009780515.1. Taxonomy (GTDB): domain Bacteria; phylum Actinomycetota; class Actinomycetes; order Propionibacteriales; family Nocardioidaceae; genus Nocardioides. Next base: position 47,431 of record WQZX01000013.1, read on the forward strand.
CGGCTTCCGCACGTGCATGACGTAGCCGAAGCTCGGCTGGCCCGCCACGCGCGCCATGCTGAGCGGCCACAGGAACCGGCGGTGGGGAGAGCCGATCTCGACCAACTGCTGCATCTCGTCGTACTGCTGCGAGGTGGCGCTCTCGGGCTTGTACCACTTCAGCGCGAGGGGATCGCCGATGTCGCGCTGGACCTCGTAGACGTACCCCTGCCCACCCTGGCCGAGAAGACGGCTGACCCACGCCCGCCCGAGTGGCCCGAGGTCGACCCCGACCCCCTCTGCCAGAACCATGGGCGGGTGGACCTTCCTCGTGCGGGAGCGACGTACCGACCGTGCGAGCGGCGGTTGCGTGACAATGTATAGCCTCGGCTCGAAAGGGGTTTGCCATGAGCGATCGGCTCGGCGGGGCGCTCGCGCGCAAGCCGCTGCACTTCATCTTCGTCCTGGACGTCTCCGGCTCGATGCTGCGCGGCGGCCGCATCCAGGCGCTCAACAACGCCATCACCGAGGTGCTGCCCCAGCTGCGCGACGAGGCGCGGGCGAACCCGCACGCCGAGCTGCTCATCCGGGTGCTGGCCTTCGCGAACGAGCCGCGGTGGGTCATCGAGCAGCCGACCCCGGTCGACCGGATCGAGTGGGAGCGGCTTGAGGCCGTGCCGCGGGGCTTCACCGAGCTCGGCAGCGCGCTGGTCGCCCTGACCGACGCGCTGGACACCCTCGACGAGTCCGCCAGTGCGTTCCCGCCTGCGATCATCCTCGTCTCCGACGGCCGCCCGACCCAGAGCAGCGGCGTCACCTTCGCCGAGGGCCTGCAGACGCTGCTGAGCAACCGCTGGGGAGGTACGGCGGTCCGGCTCGCCCTCGGTGTGGGCCGCGACGCGGACATGCACTCCCTGCGGCGGTTCATCGGCGACGAGGACATCCCGCTGCTGCGCGCCGACAACCCCGAGCAGCTCGTCGAGTACATCGTCTGGGCGTCGAAGGCGGCCAGCAAGGTCGCCTCGCGGCCCGTCGTCGGCCCGGCGCCCGGCGGTGTCACGGCCGTGCCGCCCTCCCCGATCGGCGACCCGGTCTGGAGCACGGTCGAATGACCGAGTCGGACCGGCCGGTCGAACGCGTGGACACCCACAGCGCCGACACGATCGACCTGGGCGAGTCCCGCACCGCCACGGTCCAGCGCCCGCGCTGGGTGCCGCTGTCCGCCACGACGATCGGCTCGGTCCACGTCCGCGACGGCCTGCCGCTCCAGGACGCCGTGCTGACCTGGGCCGAGGGCGACCAGGCCGTGATCGCGGTCGCCGACGGGCACGGACACCGCGCCCACTTCCGCAGCGACACCGGTGCCGCGCTGGCGGTGGTCAGCGCCGTCGAGGAGGTACGACGCCTGCTGCCCGAGGTGACCGACGCCGGCACCGCCACAGACGTCGCACGCCGGGCGATGACGGCGATGGTCACGACGTGGACCGACAAGGTGCGCCACCACATCGAGGCACACCCGTTCTCCGAGGCGGAGCAGGCCCTGGGCGCCGCCGCCGACCCGCTCCGCCCCTACGGATCCACGGTGCTCGTGGTCGGCGTCGCGGCTGACGTGATGGTGGTGGCGCAGATCGGCGACGGGGACGTCGTGCTGGTCGACAGCCGCGGCGAGGCCTTCCGCCCGCTGCCCGACGACCCCCGCCACGACGGCGTACGCACCAGCTCGCTGTGCCAGCCCGACCCGCTCGACTCCCTGCACGTAGCCGCCGTGGACACCGGCGTCGCGGGCGTCACGCTCGCGTTCCTCTGCACCGACGGGTTCGGCAACTCACGGGTCGACCCCGACTGGTGGCGCCAGACCGGCGGCCAGCTCGGAGCGTTCGTCGCCACCAACGGCATCGCCTGGGTCCGCGACCAGCTCCCCGGCTGGCTCGAGGAGCCCGCCCGTGTCGGCGGCGACGACACCACCATGGCCCTCATCGTCCGCACCGACTGACCGCTACGAGCGCGACCGTCTGGCCGCCAACGGCGAACAACCAGCCACCACCCCGACCGCGAGCGCGGCAGCGCCCGAGGCCGGACGCGGCCGGCGAGCGAGCGCAGGGAGACAAGCGAGCCGGAGCGAGCGAGACGGCCAAGCCCGGCAAGGGAGCGTCTGGCCGCCAACGGCGAACAACCAGGCACCACCTCGACCGCGAGCGCGGCAGCGCGGCGCCGCAGCGACCGAGGCCGGGCGCGCGGGGCGAGGCGACGAAGGGAGCGCCAGCGACCGGAGGAGCCGAGAGCCGCAAGCCCGGCGAGGGAGCGACCGCGGCGACGCGCTCGCGCCAATCCAGCAGAGCGACCGCGGCGACGCGCTCGCGCCAATCCAGCAGAGCGACCGCGGCGACGCGCTCGCGCCAATCCAGCAGAGCGACCGCGGCGACGCGCTCGCGCCGATCCAGCTCAGTACGACTGGCGCTTGGAGGCCTTGGCCCACCAGGCGTCCATCTTGCTGGTGCTGTTCGGGCCGACGGCGAAGGCCCAGCAGTTGCAGGAGCTCTCGTTCCAGTCCCAGTAGGTGATGGCCGCGCCGCCCGACACGTAGGTGTAGTAGGCGCCCCCGGGATAGAAGTCCAGCTGGTGCCCGAACTTCCAGTGGCCGCCCTTGCCGGTCTTGGAGGCCGCGGCGTACTGCTTGGAGTAGTAGGCCCGCTGCTGGAACATGCCGCTGTGGTGCGGGTAGCGGCCGAAGAAGACGCCGACCTTGGTGCCGTCGGCCATCTTGGCCGAGCAGATGACCTCCTCGCTGGCGCCCTCGTCGTAGAGGGCGTGGGGCTTGCAGGTCGACGGGTTCACGAAGTGTCCGATGAACTTCTGGAGGGTCGCGTTCATCGGGCCCGTCGGCGCGGAGGAGGTCGAGCCGGTCTTGTCGAAGTCGGAGCTCACGGTCGTGAGGGGCGTGCCTTGTGCGCCTTGCAGGGTCGCCGACTGCAGGCCCGACTCGGCGTCCCAGTAGATGAGCGCCGGGTCGGACTTGTGCTGGCCGTAGTGGGGGTCGAAGGAGTAGTAGACGGAGTCGCCGGCGTTGTCGGTGATCGATCCCGCGCGCCTGTCGAGGCGGGCCTGGCGGGCGGACTTGAGGGCGCTGAGCGAGTCGTACGTCGTGAGGGTCAGCCTGCCGCCGGCGACCTTGCAGACGACCTGCTCGCTCTCTCCGCTGGCCCGGTGGCCGCTGGCGCAGTCGCTGGTGCCGGCCGCGATCGAGCTGCCGAGGCCCGAGTAGCGGGAGTCCAGCGCCGAGGCGCTGGTGTCGCTGCCGCTGTCCTTGTGCCGGGGACCGCTTCCACCGGACAGCGCGACCGCGGCGCCGATGCCGCCGCCGACCACGAGGACGAGCGCGACGGCGGCGCCGATCCAGATGCCCTTGTGGGAGCGGCGCCGGGTGCCCCCGGTCGGCGATGCGTACGCCGGCGGCCCGGCCGGTGCGGCGTACGGCGAGGGGTTGGAGCTGGCCGGCGCGGGCGGCGGAGGAGGCGCCATGCCCGGCCAGCCGGCGGGCGGGGCGGGCGGCACCGGCGGGGCGATGGGGCTCTGGAGCGGCCGCTGGACCGGGCTCTGCAGCGGCTGCTGGCCGGCCGCCGGCGGCGCGAACGAGGACGGGGGCCGGTGGGAGCGGTAGCGGGCCACGATCGCCTCGGGCACCCGGCCGACGGCGTACCCGAGGACGGCGGCGGCCCACGCGCCGGACGTGTGGTCGTCGCCCCCGCGCTCGCGGGCGAGGCGCGCGCCGGCCTCCTCGACGGCTCGACCGGGGTCGGCGCCACCGTCGATCATCTGGGTCAGCGGCGTGAGCACGTCGAAGCGCACCGCGTCGACGAGGAGGTTGATGTCGCCGGTGCTGGCGGCGCCCTCGTCGAGCACGTCGTCGAGCACGCCGCGGAAGCCCGTTGCGTCGCCGAGGATGCCCGGTCCATGTGCCGAGACCAGATCCCGGATCGTCTGGTGGAGTTCCACGGATCCCCCGCTCAATCGGTCCGCCGGCCGACCCGGCGCCTCATGCTATTCGGGTTTCCCCCGGTCCCCGCCTCCGAAACGGTCGTATCACTCCGGCGCCGTCGGGCCCCGTGTAGCGTTCGCGGCGGTCGAGCGGACGTCTCAGGAGGTCGAGGACGGCATGTCGGTTGGTTCTGCACAGGGGTGGCCGGATGCGGTCGTCGTACCCGGCGGCGGCGAGGGAACGCTCGCGCGCACCGGCTCCGTGGTGCTGCTGGTCGGCTCGACCGATCCCGCGGTGGTGGCGCCGTACCTCCAGCAGGCGCGCGAGATCGCTCGCAACGGCGGCGAGGGACGGCAGCTGGTGCGCGGCTTCGCGCTGATGCTGCTGACGTCCGAGGAGGACTCCCCCGGCTTCGCCGCGGTCGCCCCGCACGAGCGTGGCCTGGCGGTCTTCCTCGACGGCGACGTGACGCTGACTTACGGCGACGAGAGGGTCTCCGGCGGAGAGTCGCTGGCCTGGGTCGAGCGCCTCGTGCCGTGGCCGCTCGAGGAGCTGTCGATCGTGCTCGGCGACGCCGCCGCGCCGTCGGCCGGCTCCTGCTTCCGGCTCGACGCGGGCGTCGTACCCGCCGCAGCGCTGACGATCACCGACGAGGCCCCGGACGCCGGTGCCGAGGCGGATCAGCACCCCGAGGCGGACGCCGAGCCCGACGCCGGCGTGGTCGCCGCCGACGCCCCGCTGCCGGAGGTCCCCGACGCCGACGAGCAGGAGCAGCCCGAGCCCGCGCAGGCCGAGGCTGTCGACCAGGACGAGACAGAGACCGCGGTCCTGCCGGTGGAGCCGGTCGAGCCGGCGGACGAGGCCGCAGCACCCGCGGCGGAGCCGGCGGACGAGGCCGCAGCGCCCGCAGTCGAGGCCGGCGACGGCGACACCGTGCGCGGCATCTACTGCCCGAACGACCACTTCAACGACCCGCGCCAGCTGTTCTGCGTGATCTGCAGCGCCAACCTGGTGCAGCGCTCGCTGGACCTCGTCGACGGCCCTCGCCCGAGCCTGGGCGTGCTCGCGATGGACGACGGCTCGTCGTACCCCGCGGACGGCTCCTACCTGCTCGGCCGCGACCCGGCCAGCGACCCGCGGGTCGACGACGGCGACTACCGCGGCCTCCCGGTCGTCGACGACACCAACCAGGTCTCGCGGGTGCACGCGCGTATCGAGCTGCGCGGGTGGGACGTCGTGCTGGTCGACAACGAGTCCACCAACGGCACCTTCGTGCAGGCCCGGCCGACGGCCGAGTGGCAGCGGCTGTCCTCGGGCGGCGAGCAGGTGCTCCACGACGGCATGAAGGTCCGCATCGGTGGTCGCGAGTTCTCGCTGGCCTCCGAGGGCGCCGGCCGCCCCTGACCGACCTCGTCAGCTCAGCAGCGAGCGCACCGACCGCAGCCCGACCGACACCCGGGCGAGGTCCGCGTTGTCGTCGGCGCACACGTCGGCGAGCAGCGCCACCGCCCGCTCGACCTCGCCGGCACGGTGCTCCTCCCAGGCCCTGACCAGGTCGTCGACCTCCGCCTCGGCGGGCGCTTCCGCGCCCGACAGCAGCTGCGACGTCAGACCGGCGTGTACGGCGTGCAGGTCGTCACGTAGCGCCGCGCGGGCCATCGTCTGCCACTGGTCCGCACGCGGCAGCTCGACGATGCGCTGCTGCAGCATCGGCAGCCCGACGCGCTCGCCCAGCGCGAAGTGGACCCGCGCCACGACCTCCGGCGCGAGGTCCAGCTCGGTCGCGATGTCGACGACGTGCAGCAGCGCGTAGGCGACCTGGAAGGTCGCTGCGCGCGCCGCCATGTCCTCGGGCACGCCGGCCCATACCCACGTCTCCCGGCGCTCGTCGTACGCCGCGAGCTCGCGGCCGGCGAGCAGCTCGGGGAGGCGCGCGAGGGTCTCCTGGACGGGACCGGAGAAGTGGTCGACGAGGTCCTGGCTGCCCGCTCCCCTGCGGTGGGTCAGCAGCCAGCGCGACGCACGCTCGACGAGGGTGCGCATCTCGACCCGCAGCCGCGTCTGCACCGCCGCGTCGACCTTGTTGTCCTGCTCGGCGACGTCCCGTCGCCAGGGCAGCGAGGCGTAGATCTCGCGGGCGACGAAGTTCGCCCGGGTCAGGTCGGCAACGTCGGCGCCGGTCTCGGCGGACAGCCGCGGCCAGTAGGTCATGCCGGCACCGTCGACGAGGTCGCCGACGACCTGGGTCACGATGATCTCGCGGCGCAGCGGGTGCTGGGCGATCTGCTCGGCGTACCCGTCCCTGATGGGCTCCGGGAAGTAGCCGACGAGGTCCTGCTCCAGGTAGGGATCCTCGGGCAGGTCCGTGGCGAGCAGCCGGTCGGCGAGCACGAGCTTGGTGTAGGACATCAGCACGGCGAGCTCGGGCTGGGTCAGCGCCCCGCCCTCCTCGATCCGCCGCTCGACCTCCTTGGTGTCGGGCATCGCCTCGAGGTCGCGGTCGAGCAGACCGTCGCTCTCCAGCTGGCGCATCCACTGCTCGTGGACGTGCAGCAGGCTCGGGGCGTTCTTGGCGGCGTTGGCGAGGGCGAGGTTCTGGCTGTCGTTGTCGGCGAGGACCAGGTCGGCGACCTCCTCGGTCATCGACGCGAGCAGCGAGTTGCGCTCCTCGGTGGACAGGTCGCCGTCGGCCACCACGCGGTCGAGCAGGATCTTGAGGTTGACCTCGTGGTCGGACGTGTCGACGCCCGCCGAGTTGTCGATGAAGTCGGTGTTGACCCGCCCGCCGCCGGCCGCGAGCTCGATCCGGCCCCGTTGGGTCAGGCCGAGGTTGCCGCCCTCGCCCACGACCCGGACCCGGAGGTCGTGCCCGTCGACCCGGATGGCGTCGTTGGTCTTGTCGCCGACCTCCGCGTCGGTCTCGGTCGAGGCCTTCACGTAGGTGCCGATGCCGCCGTTCCACAGCAGGTCGGCGGGCGCGAGCAGGATCGCGTGGATCAGCTCGGCCGGCGTCATCCGCTCGACACCGTCCTCGATGCCCAGCGCCTCGCGCATCCCGGCTGAGACCGCGATCGACTTGGCCCGCCGGGAGAAGACGCCGCCGCCCTCGGAGATCAACGAGCTGTCGTAGTCCTGCCAGGACGAGCGCGGGAGCTCGAAGAGCCGCTTGCGCTCGGCGTACGACGACGCCGCGTCGGGATCGGGATCGACGAAGATGTCGCGGTGGTCGAACGCCGCCACCAGGCGGATGTGCTCGGAGCAGAGCATGCCGTTGCCGAAGACGTCGCCGGACATGTCGCCGACGCCGACGACGGTGAAGTCCTCGCTCTGGCAGTCGACGCCGAGCTCGCGGAAGTGGCGACGTACCGAGACCCAGGCGCCACGGGCGGTGATGCCCATGGCCTTGTGGTCATAGCCGGCGGATCCGCCGGACGCGAACGCGTCGCCCAGCCAGAAGCCGTAGTCGGCCGACACCTCGTTGGCGATGTCGGAGAACGTCGCCGTGCCCTTGTCGGCCGCGACGACGAGGTAGGAGTCGTCGCCGTCGTGACGCACGACCCGCTCCGGCGGCACGGTCTCGCCGCCGGCGAGGTTGTCGGTCAGGTCGAGCAGGCCGCGGATGAAGGTGCGGTAGCACGCCACGCCCTCGGACATCCACGCCTCGCGGTCACCGGGGTCGGGCAGCCGCTTGGCGTAGAAGCCGCCCTTGGCGCCGACCGGCACGATCACGGTGTTCTTGACCATCTGCGCCTTGACCAGGCCCAGGATCTCGGTGCGGAAGTCGTCGCGACGGTCCGACCAGCGCAGGCCGCCGCGGGCGACCGGGCCGAAGCGCAGGTGCACGCCCTCGACGCGCGGGGAGTAGACGAAGATCTCGAACCGCGGCCGCGGCTCGGGCAGGTCGGGGATGACCGACGGCTCCAGCTTGAGGCTGAGGTAGTCCTTCGCCCGACCGTCGATGAGCTGGAAGTGGTTGGTGCGGAGCGTGGCGCGGACCAGCGTCAGGTAGGAGCGCAGGATGCGGTCGTGGTCGAGGCTGTCGACGTCGTCGAGGGCCCGCTCGACCCGGGTGACCAGGTCGTCCTCGCGACCCTCGCGACCGTCGTCGTCGGAGTCGGGGTCGAAGCGCGTCTCGAACAGCCGCACCAGCAGCCGGGTGAGGTCGACGTTCTCGGCGAGCGCGACCTCCATCGACTCGGTCGAGAACGGGCTGCTCCCCTGGCGGAGGTACGCCGCGTACGCGCGCAGGACGGTCGCCTGGCGCCAGTCGAGCCCGGCCCGGAGCACGAGCCGGTTGAAGTCGTCGATCTCGGCGCGGCCCTCCCACATGGCGCGGAGGGCCTCGGCGAAGTCGTCGCGCGCACCCTCGTCCAGGCCGCCCGGGTAGCGCAGGCCGAAGTCGTAGACGAAGCTGCGCCGGCCCAGACCGACCAGCTCGTGCGGCCGCTCGTCGAGCACCTCGACGCCGAGCGAGGACAGCATCGGCAGCACGCCCGAGAGCGAGATCGGGCCGCCCACCCGGATCATCTTGAGCCGGATCTCGTCCTCGGCGTCGTCGTCGGCGTACAGGCTGAGGTCGAGGCCGGGCTCGTCAGCGATGCGCTCGAGACGGCCGATGTCGGCCGCGGCGGCGCTCGGGGCGAAGTCCTCCTTGTACGACTCCGGGAACGCGCCCGCGTAGCGCCGCGCGAGGGTGGCCGCCGCCTCGTCGCCGTACGCCGCGTCGACGGCCTCGTCGAAGCCGTCCTGCCACGACCGCGATGCCTCGAGGAGCGAGCGCTCGAGGTCGTCGGGGTCGACGTCGTCGGGCAGCAGGCGGCCCGACGGCATGCGTACGACGAAGTGGACGCGCGCCGTCGCCGACTCGTTGATCGAGACGTGGAAGTCGACCGACTCCGCGTCGAAGCGCTCGGTCAGGATGCGCTGGAACCGCTCGCGCACCGCGGTGTTGTAGCGGTCGCGCGGCAGGTAGGCGAGCACCGAGAGGTAGCGGCCGTACGTGTCGCGCCGGATCAGGACGCGCACCGCCCGGCGCTCGCGCGCCTGCATCGCGCCCTCGACCAGCGGAGCGAGCTCGGCGGCCGGCGTGTGGAAGAGCTCCTCGCGCGGGAACGTCTCCAGGGTGTCCAGCAGCGCGCTGCCGTCGTGGCTGCGGAGGTCCAGGCCGCTGCGGCGTACGACCTCGTCGACGCGAGCCCGTACGACGGGGGTCTCCAGCACCGACTCGGTGTAGGCGGAGCTGGTGAAGAGCCCCAGCATCCGGCGCTCGCCGACGACCTCGCCGGCGGGGCCGAACAGCTTGACGCCGACGTAGTCGAGGTGGCCGGAACGGTGCACGGTCGCGCGGGCGTTGGCCTTGGCGAGCACCAGCAGGGTCTTCTCGGTCGCCTTCGCGCGGACGGCGTCGGGCATCGGCGCGGGCGACGGGGTGGCCCCGCCGTCGCGCAGGATCCCGAGGCCGCTGCCGGCGACCGGCTGCAGGCAGGTGTCGTCGTCGGTCAGGCGGTACTCGCGGTAGCCCAGGAAGGTGAAGTGCTCGTCGATCAGCCAGCCGAGCAGCGCGGTCGCCTCGTGGACCTCCTCGGCGGAGACCGGTGGCGGGTCCTCGGTGAACTCCTCGACGATGGCGCCGACCCGCGCCAGCATCTCCGGCCAGTCCTCGACCGCGGCGCGTACGTCGCCGAGGATCCTCGTGAGTCCCTCGGTCACGGCGTCGGCCTCGTCGGCGTCGACCCGGCCGATCTCCAGGTGCATCCAGGACTCGCGGATCGCGCCGTCGGGCGCCGCGGTCGAGCCGGTGGGCACCGACCGCACCGACGTTAGCCCGCCGTCGGCATCGCGCTCGACGTCGTACGTCGGGTGGAGGAGGAGCGGGGTCGGGTGGCGACGGTCGGAGAGCCACAGCGCGAGCGAGTCGACCAGGAACGGCATGTCGTCCACGACGACCTCGACGACGCTGCGCCCCGCGGCCGACCAGCCCTGCTCCGCCGCCGTCGGGGTCAGCACCCGGACCTTCGCCTCGCCGGGCGACCGGCGCCCGGCCCACTCCCAGTGGGAGTCGAGCGCGCCGCGCAGGTCGGCCGGGTCGCGTCGTACCAGCTCGTCGGTCGAGGCGTGGTGGAAGTAGGCGCGCAGGAGGTCGACGAGATCGTCCGGCGGCGGGCCTCCGCTCCGCTCGCCGGGTCGTGCTGCCTCCGCTGCCTCGGTCAGGACATGCCCACGCTCGTCGAGCGTCGGCCGGTCGACCCGCGTCGTCGTTGACACCCTCCCGACACTAGGGCATGTCTCCTTATCCGCCGCCTACTGCGCGGACTTTCGCATCCGATCTCGCTGCGTTGGGGCCGCTCGACGTGCGATCCAGCATGCCTTCGCGTCCCCGCCTCGCCAGATCGGCGCG
>WQZX01000014.1 GCA_009780515.1 Nocardioidaceae bacterium
CGGCGGCGACCGGTACGTCGGCCGGGCCGGTGGGCTCGATCGCGGCCACGCCGGTCCACGGCTCGCCCATCGGCCGGCCGGGCCAGTACTCCCAGCCGCCCTCGACGACGACCGGCCCGTCCTGCGCCTCGACCGACGCCCACGCGGCGTCGTCCAGCGGCCGGGCGAAGAGGGCGGCGACGCGGGCGGCATCCGTCTGCGCCCACGTCAGCGCGGCGGGCGACGGCACGGCAACCCGGAACCCGCAGCCCATGAACGCGGGCACCCTGCGGGCCCAGCCGGCCGCGTCGAGGTCGACCCGCTCGCCGGCGTGCCAGACCTCGATCGGGGTGGTCATCGCGCGGCTGCCGCCGCGGCCCGGAACGCGCGCGAGCGCTCCTCGTAGTCGGTGAACTCGTCGAAGCTCGGCGCGCCGGGGGAGAGCAGCACGGTCCGGGCGGGGTTCGCGGGGGAGCCGGCCCAGGCCGTCGCCTCGGCGAAGCTGTCGAAGGTCGTGCCGAGGCCGGTCTCGGCGTGGATCCGGCGCCCGCAGGGGCCGAGCAGCAGCGCGTTGACGTGCGGGTTGACGGCGAGGTGGGCGGTCAGCGGGCCGAAGTCCAGGCCCCGGTCGGCGCCGCCGACCAGGACGGCCACGTCGCCGATCGGGAGCGAGCCGAGGGAGGCGACGACCGCCTCGGGCGCGGTCGCGAGCGAGTCGTCGATCCAGGTGCGGCCGTCGCCGGAGGGGATCCGCTCCATCCGGTGCGGCAGCGCGAGGAACGTCCGGATCGCCGCGGCGGCCTCGACGGGAGGTACGCCGAGCCGGCCGGCCGCCACCGCCGCGAGGGCCGCGTTGCCCGCCTGGTGGCGTCCGACCAGGGGCAGCTCGTCGACCGACAGCCGGGTGCCGTCGACCCACACGAGTCCACCCGCGTCGTCGACGCGCACCGTCGCGCTGCCGGTGGTGAGCACGTCCACCTCGGGCGCGACCTCGTGCAGCCAGGTGAGCACGCGCTCGTCGTCGTACGGCGCGATGACGACGTCGGGGCCGTGGGCGGCCGCGTTGAGCTTGTCGCGGTAGTAGGCCTCCTCCGAGCCGTGCCACGTGAGGTGCTCGGGGAAGAGCGAGGTGACGACGAGGATCCGCGGCGAGACGGTGAGCGACTGGGCCTGGTAGCTGGAGAGCTCCATCACCACGACGTCCGCCGGCGGGTCGGTCTCCTCGAGCACGCTCACGCCGATGTTGCCGCGCAGGGACGAGTGCCGGCCGGTGGCGGCCAGGACGTGGTCGAGCAGCGCGGCCGTGGTGCTCTTGCCCTTCGAGCCGGTGACGGCGACCGTGCGGGCGGCGTTCGAGCTCATCCAGAGGTCGGTGAGGCTGGTGATCGCCGTGCCGCGGTCGCGGAGGAGGCGGTAGAGGTCGGAGACCACCGGGATGCCCGGCGACTTGATCGCCACGTCGGCCGTCATCAGGGCGGCGACCGCGTCGGAGCCGTAGGTCACCGAGGAGTCCTCGCCCCCCACCTCGTCCGGTACGACGACCTCGAACGGGATGCCCAGCGAGCGCAGGTGCTCGGCGACGGACCGTCCCTCGCGGCCGTGGCCCCAGACGACGACGCGGCGCCCCGCCAGGTCAGAGAACCTCACGCACGGCCTTCTCGAAGCGCTCGGGCAGGAAGTGCTCGTCGCGGAAGGCGAAGGCCCGAGCGACCGTGGACTCCTCGGCCAGGCAGCCGCGGACCTCGGGGTCGTCGAGGAACCGGTGACCCTGCCAGTCGGGGTGGCGGCTGATCAGCGTCAGCGCGACCCGGCACTCGTCGGGCTCGCCCACGCACTCGAACGGCTTGAGCCGCCCGCCGGCGTTGAGCAGCTCGAGGAAGCCCTCGCGCTGCGCGGGATCGGCGAAGAGGTCGCGGCCGCCGAAGATCGCGGCGAGCGCCTCGCGGCCGACGAAGGGTGCGAGGCAGAGGTGGACGAAGCGGCACTTCGGGCACTCGCCGCACCACAGCCGCCGCTTGCTCTCGTCGAGGTGGAAGGCGCGGTTGCAGCTGGTGAAGACGGGGTGGTAGCTGCGCAGCGCGGCGAAGCGGCGCATGATCGCGAGCTCGGTCAACGGCCGCAGGAAGGAGAAGTAGGTCATCGCCGGGCCGTCGACGAAGTCCTTGACCATCGCCTCGAACTCGATGCCCTTGGACCACTGGTGGTTGACGTCGACGCCCTCCCAGCGCAGGTTGCCCGCCGACGAGCTCGCCTCGTTGCTGAAGACGACGGCGTCGTACCCGCTGCGGATCGCGGTCAGCGAGCCGATCAGCGAGTTGATGGCGGTGACGGGGACGTGGCCGTTGAGCGCGCCCTGGTCGTTGAGCTCGAAGAGGTGCGGGTCGAGGCGGCGACGCGCGACCTCGAGCGGCAGGCCGGCGTGGTCGGCCGTCAGCCGGATGGGGGCGTACTCGTTGACCGAGAAGAGCGTCACGTCGGCCAGCCGGCGGGCCGACTCGATGGTGACGATGGAGTCCTTGCCGCCGCCGACCGCGACGAGGACCCGCTGCGGATCGGCGGCTCGGGCGTCGGTGGTCGCGGTCTCGGGCAGCTCGGGCGCCGTGATCGTCGGGCGCAGCGCCTCGGGCCGGTCGTTGCGGTAGGCGAACTCCGCCAGGCCGCTTCGCAGCAGCTGCTCGGTGAACGCGCGCTCGTGCGGCGTCAGCCCCGCCGCGACGTCGTACGTCGAGGGGATGCAGGCCTTGTAGTAGCTGGTGCTCGCGGCCAGCGCGAGCAGTCGCAGCGCGCGGCCGAACGCCTCCTCGTCGTACGACGACGCCTGCTCGCCCGGCAGCTCGACCCGCTCGGCGAAGCTCGCCAGCACGGTCGCGGCGTCGTCCGCGATCTCGTAGCGCAGCGTGATGCTCGCGCCGTCGTGCTCGGGCTCGAGGACCCGGAACGTCAGGGATTCCCGAGGGACCGACAGCACCGAAGTCACCGCGCCAGCATACTTTCGGCCGACTCCCTAGAGTCGAGCACATGCACCAGTACGACGAGCGGGCCGACGAGCTGGTCAGGTCGCTGATGGAGCTGTGCCAGGAGCGGCTGCAGATGGCGGCGCCGCTGGACTTCTCCCGCAGCCCTGCGGACCTGCTCGAGGAGTGCGGTCAGACCATCACCCCCGACGGCCTCGGCCCGCGCGTGGCGGACATGTGGGCGGACGTCCTCGCGCCCGCCTGCCTGTCGGTCGACCACCCGCGCTACCTGTCCTTCATCCCGGGTGCCCCGACCAAGGCGGCGGCGGGCTTCGACATGCTCGTCGGCGCCTCCAGCGTGTACGCCGGCACCTGGCTGGAGGGCTCCGGCACCGTCTTCGCCGAGAACCAGGCGCTGCGCTGGGTCGCCGACCTGGCCGGCCTGCCGCCCGAGGCGGGCGGGGTCTTCGTGCAGGGCGGCACCATCGGCAACCTGTCCGCGCTCGTCGCGGCACGGTCGGCGGCGCAGCACCGCCGCGGCTCGCGGCCGCCGCGCTGGGCGGTGCTGCTCACCGACGAGACGCACTCCTCGGTCAAGCATGCGCTGGAGTCGGTGATGGACGTCGACGTCGTGCTGCTGCCCGGCGACGACCGCGGCCGTCTCACCGGCGAGACCGTGCGCGGATGGGTCGCGGAGGCGACGCCCGAGCAGCGCGACGCGGTCTTCGCCGTCGTCGGCACCGCCGGCACCACCAACCTCGGCGTGGTCGACGACCTCGCCGGCATCGCGGACGTCGCGGAGGAGCAGGGGTGGTGGTTCCACGTCGACGGCGCGTACGGCGGCGCCGGGCTCGTCGTACCGGACCTGCGGGGGCTGTACGACGGCATCGAGCGGGCCGACTCGTTCATCGTCGACCCGCACAAGTGGCTGTTCGCGCCGTACGACTGCTGTGCGCTGCTCTACCGCGATCCCGTGCTGGCGCGGGCCGCCCACACGCAGCGGGCGGGCTACCTCGACCCGGTGACGATCGAGGGGGAGTGGAACCCGAGCGACTTCGCGATCCAGCTGACCCGTCGCGCGCGGGGACTGCCGTTCTGGTTCTCGCTGGCCGTGCACGGCACCGAGGCCTACCGGCGCGCGGTCGAGCAGACGCTGGAGGTGACGCGCGCCGGTCGTGACCTGATCGACCGGGCCGATCACCTGCGGCTGCTGGTCGAGCCGGACCTGTCGGTGCTGATCTTCGAGCGGATCGGGTGGGAGGCCGAGGACTACGCCGCGTGGAGCGAGCGGCTGCTGCGCGACCAGGTCGGCTTCGTGACGCCCACCAAGCACCGCGGCCGCACCTGCACGCGCTTCGCGATCGTCAACCCGCTGACGACCGTCGAGGACCTCGCGGACATCGTCGAGTCGATGCGCTGAGCGTGGAAACGCGAAGAGGCACTTTTTACCTGGAATTTTCGTCGAATCGGGGATTGTAAAGAAAACAGGATTCTGCTAATCGGCACGGATCCTCGATGTCAGCGTTCTCGGTGTTCACAGCCCCCAGAACTCCAGACACCAAGGGACAACACCATGCTGACCGCACTCCAGAACCACCGCCGGCGCTCCGCCGATGCCGGCTTCACGCTCATCGAGCTCCTCATCGTCATCGTGATCCTCGGCGTCCTCGCCGCGATCGTCGTCTTCTCCGTCAAGGGAATCACGCAGAAGGGTGACACCGCCGCCTGCCAGACGTCGGTTTCCACGATCGACACCGCTGCTGAGGCGTACCTCGCCAACAAGGACGACACGACCACTGCGGCTGGGACGCTGACGCTCCAGCAGATCTCAGCGTTCATGCACACCATCCCGACCACGGTTGGCAGCACCCCCGTCACCGCTTCCACGACGGTCTCGACGATCGACGGCATCACCTGCTGATCAGCCGAGTCTTCGAGGAGGGCCGTCGTCGTACGGCGACGGCCCTCCTCGGTCTCGATCAGCCTCTCCGTCTCGGACATCTCGGCCAACACTCTCGAGGGATCGCATGCACACGCACGTCCACCAGGTCGGCGACGACGTCGACCGCCTGCTCGGCACCCTCTGGCAGGCCCAGGGCACCGACCTGCTGCTGACCGCCGGCCTGCCGCCGATGCTCCGCGTGGACGGCGGCCTCTCACCCGTCCCCGGCGCCCCCGTGCTCAGCGGGGAGGACACCGAGACCCTGCTGGCCCAGGTGCTGACGCCCGAGCAGCAGGAGGCCTGGGACGGCCGGCACGAGTACGACTTCTCCTTCTCCTGGCGCGAGCACGCGCGGATCCGCGGCAATGCGTTCACCCAGCGCGGGCTCACCGCCGTCGCGCTGCGGATGATCCCGCGGGTCATCCCCAGCCCCGACCAGCTCGGCCTGCCGAACAGGCTGCGCGAGCTCTCGATGCGGCACCAGGGCCTGGTCCTCATGACCGGCCCGACCGGCTCCGGCAAGTCGACGACGCTCGCGTCGCTGATCGACATGATCAACACCGAGCGCGGCTGCCACATCATCACCGTCGAGGACCCGATCGAGTACGTCCACGACCACAAGCGGTCGGCGGTCAACCAGCGCGAGGTCGGCACCGACACCGGAACCTTCAGCAACGCGCTCCGCTCGGTCCTGCGCGAGGACCCCGACGTCCTGCTCGTCGGTGAGATGCGCGACCTGGAGTCGATCCAGTTCGCGCTCACCGTTGCCGAGACCGGACACCTCGTCTTCGCCACCCTGCACACCAACGACACCGCCCAGTCGCTCGGCCGCATGATCGACGTCTTCCCGGCCGAGCAGCAGGCGCAGATCCGCGTCCAGCTCGCGGCGGCGCTGAGCTGCGTGGTCTACCAGCGGCTGGTCCCGCGCATCGGCGGCGGCATGGTGGCGGCGTACGAGGTGCTGACCGCGACCCCGGCCGTGCGCAACCTGATCAAGGAGGGCAAGACCCACCAGCTGCGTAACTCGCTGGTGACCGGCGCGCAGGACGGCATGATCACGCTCGAGCAGTCGCTCTCGCACCTGATCCAGGCGGGCGTCGTGAGCTACGAGGACGCCGCCGCGCGCAGCCTCTACCCCAAGGACATCGACGTGCGGCCGCGCTTCACCGCGCCGGTGCCGGTGGCGGCGAGGGCCTGAGCCATGAGGATCAAGGCACGTCATCGCGATGAGAGGAGCTCGGCCGCGTCGTCGGTCGAGCAGGCCGACGAGCGTGTCGCCACGCTCCTGGTCGACGCCGGACGGGTGCAGCCCTACCAGCTCGACGCCGCCCGCGACGCCGTCGGCGGAACCCTCGCCGAGCGGCTGATCGCGTCCGGCGCGATCGGCGACGACGACCTCGCCCGGACCGTCGCCGCGGCCCACTCGGCCGCGCTCATGGACTTCCGCACGACGGACCCCGACCCGGCCGCGGTCGCGCTGCTCCCGCGCGACCGCGCCCGCGACCTGCGGGCCGTCCCGGTCTCCGTCGCGGATGACGAGGTCGTCGTCGCCGTCGTCGACCCCTCGCCCGAGCACGTCGGCGAGGTCGCGGCGGCGGTCGGCCGGCCGGTGCGACCGCTGGTCGCGACGCACCGGGCGCTCGACCGGGCGCTCGACACCGAGTACAAGGCGACCAGCGAGGTCGGCGGCCACATCCAGGCCTTCGAGGCGCGCGACAGCCTGCGCCGCGAGGCGTCCTCCCTCGAGACCGCCCAGGTCAACGAGGACGCCCCGGTCGTGCAGGTGGTGCAGAAGATCATCACCCAGGGCCTGCGCGACCGCGCCTCCGACATCCACATCGAGCCGTCGGGGGAGCGCGTGCGCGTGCGCTTCCGCATCGACGGCGCGCTGACCGACGTGCTGGACCTCCCGGCGTCGATCGGGCCGGCGCTGGTCAGCCGGATCAAGATCCTCGCCGGGATGAACATCGTCGAGCGGCGACGTCCCCAGGACGGGCAGATCTCGATGGAGGTCGAGGGCCGCGAGGTCGACATCCGCGTCGCCACCACCGCGGTCGTGGGCGGTGAGAAGGTCGTGATGCGGCTGCTCGACAAGAGCCGGCCGCTCTTCCGGCTCGCGCAGCTGGGCATGCCGCCGGACACCGCCGACCGCTACGCCGCCCTGATCCACCAGCCCTACGGGATGATCGTCTGTGCCGGGCCCACTGGCGGTGGCAAGACCACCACCCTCTACGCCTCGCTGGGCGAGCTGGACACCCCCGAGCGCAACATCATGACGATCGAGGACCCGGTCGAGTACACCTTCGACTCGATCAACCAGATCCAGATCAACGAGCAGGCCGGCATCACCTTCTCCGGCGGTCTCAAGTCGATCCTGCGCCAGGACCCGGACGTGATCCTGGTCGGCGAGATCCGCGACGTCGACACCGCCCGCATCGCCGTCCAGAGCGCGCTGACCGGCCACATGGTGCTCTCCTCGCTGCACGCGACCGAGGCCGTCTCCGCGCTCTACCGCCTGCTCGACATGGGCATCGAGTCCTTCCTCGTCGCCTCGTCGGTCAGCGCCGTCGTCGCCCAGCGGCTGGTACGCCGCAGCTGCACCAGCTGCCTCGAGCCCTACCAGCCCTCGGCCGACGAGCTCGCCTTCCTGCGCAGCTTCGGCGCCGCCGAGCCGGTCGACGGCTTCGTGCACGGCGCCGGCTGTCACTTCTGCGCGCACACCGGCTACCTCGACCGGATCGGCGTCTACGAGCTGCTCGTCGTCACCGACGAGGTGCGCGAGCTGATCGTCGACCGCGCGCCGCACGACGACATGCGCAAGCTGGCCCGCAGCCAGGGGATGCGCACCCTCCAGGAGCAGGGCGCCCGTCTCGTCGCCGACGGCACCACCACGCCGGCCGAGGTCATGCGCTCCATCTACGTAGCAGGAGCGTAGAGGCCGTGTCTCCTTCCCCGAGCGCCGACCGAGCGGCCCCTGAGGCGGGCGCTGGCTGCGTTGTCGTCAGTCGCCGGGCAACCGGCCCGGCTCCCTCCTCCGCCTTGCCATCACCCACCTCAGAGACCGCTCGCCTCGGCGTCGGGAAAGGAGACACGGCCTAATGCCCAAGTTCGCCTACGCCGGTGTCGGCCTCGACGGGAGCCCCGTCAAGGGCACCACGAAGGCGCCGTCGCGCGGTGACGCCGAGGTGGCGCTCTACCAGCGCGACCTCCGCGACCTCCGGGTCACCGAGAAGAAGAGCATCCTGCAGTACGAGATCTCCGGCCCGCGCATCAAGCGCGAGGAGGTCATGCACCTCTCGCGCCAGATCGCGGCGTTCCTGCGGGCCGGCCTGCCGATCCTCGACGCGGTGCACGCGATCGGGGCCGAGAGCGAGAACTCCTCGGTACGCCGGATGATGAACGCCATCGAGGACGGCCTTCGTGGCGGTGAACGCTTCTCCGACTGCCTCGACCAGTACCCCAAGGTCTTCCCCGACTTCTACCGCGGCATCGTCCGCTCCGCCGAGCTGACGGGCGAGCTCGACACCGTGCTGGCGCGGCTGTCGTCGTACATCGAGCGCGACCTGGCGGCCCGCCGCAAGATCAAGTCCGCGCTGATGTACCCGATGGTCGTCGCGGGGATGTCCGTGGTGACGGTGGTGATCCTGTCGGTCTACGTGCTGCCGAAGTTCAAGGACTTCTTCGCCTCGCTCGACGCCAAGCTGCCGTGGCCGACCCGCGCTCTGATGGCGTTCACCGGCTTCCTGGGCCACTGGTGGTGGGCGATCCTCGCGGTGATCGTCCTGCTCGCCGTGCTCTACCTGGTGATCACCCGGTTCGAGAGCGGGCGCTACCTGCGCGACCGGATCCTGCTCGCCGTCCCTGTCGTCGGCGAGACCATCCAGTACTCCCTGGTCGAGCGGTTCTGCCGCGTCCTCGCCTCGATGGTCTCGGCCGGCGTCAACCTGACCGAGTCGCTCGCGGTCACCACCGACGCCCTGCGCAACCGCGTCTTCGTGCGCCGCCTGTCGGCGGTCACCGAGCAGATGCTCGAGGGCCAGGGCATCGCCGGCCCGCTCGCCCGCACTGAGCTCTTCCCAGGCACGGCCACCGCGATGCTCCGTGTCGGCGAGGAGACCGGCTCGATCGACACCCAGCTCGAGGTGACGGCGGAGTACTACGAGACCGAGCTCGACTACAAGATCGCCAAGCTGACGGCCGTCTTCGAGCCCGCCGTCATCATCGTGATGGGCCTGATCGTCGGCTTCGTCGCCGTCGCGCTGGTCTCCGCGATGTACGGCATCTTCAACCAGGTGAACGTGCAGTGAGCCGCCTCTGGGGGGAGCGGTTCCGTCGCCGTCGGGATGACCGGGGCGAGACGTTGGTCGAGGTCCTCGCCGCTGTCGTCATCCTCGGCATCGCGGGCGTCGCTGTCATGGCAGGCCTGATGATGTCGGTGAAGGCCTCCGACATCCACCGCAAGGAGACGACCAGCAGCGCATACGTGCGCAACTTTGCCGAGGCGATCGAGAACTACGTAGCAGCCGGACACTACGCGCCCTGTGCCGCAGCTGACGCCTACAAGGTCGGTCCAGTGACGAGCCAGTTGCCCAGCTTGCCGCTTGGGTACACGGCGACCCAGGGCGCGGCCGCAAGTATTGGGCCCACGGGTGTTTCAGGTGCCTGTCCGTCTGCATCGGCGGACACCGGCGTCCAAGAGGTGATTCTCGAAGTCACAAGTGGCGACGGCCGGGCAGATGAGCGGCTGGCCGTCATGCTCCGTGAGCCCTGCGCCAAGAACGTCGCTGCCGGGGGTGACCCATGCAACTGATCGAGCAGCGCCGGAAGCAGGATCACGATCAAGGCTTCACACTCGTCGAGTTGGTGATCACCGTTGCCATCGTTGGCGTCGTCGTCGTCGCTCTGACCGGCGTGGTGATCAATTACCTCAAGACCAGCAGTAACACTGCCGGTCGCCTCACCGAGTCGGATTCGTTGCAGATTGCAGACATCTATTGGCAGCGTGACGTTGCCAGTGTCGGCGTGCGGTCGACGACGTATTGCACGCACGGCACCGATCCGGGGTGTACCGCCGACCACTCGTACCCGCTGCTGCAGTCCGTCAACACAACTCCTGCGTGCGCACTTCCGAGCGGGAACAAGGTGGTGACACTCGCGTGGACGCAGTACGACGTGACGGACCCGACCAACCCCTCGACGATCACCGTCACCTACTTGACGCAACCGACTGGTTCGGGCACGTCTCTGCGGTACAACCTGATCCGCAGACGCTGCACTGGCAGCGCGGTGAACTCGACGATCGCCGTGGCACACAACCTGACCACGGACCTCACCGCTGCATCGGCTGTGACGTGCTCAAGCCCGTGTTCCTCGGTGGGCAACAACGTGCCCGCAACGATCGATCTCACGCTCGCCGCGAGCGACCCCAGCAACAGCTCCGCAGCGCCGTACCAAACAACGCTCGTGGGCGAACGGAGGCAGACATCATGATCCGACGAGGGGGACGTCGGCTCGCGTGCGGGCGGGACGAAGGCGCCATCCTGATCTTCGCACTCATCATCGTCACCACCATCGCGCTGGTCGTCGGAACGCTGCTGACCCGTGGCGATGGCAGTCTTGAGGCTTCCCTTCAGCTTCGGAACACCGCCGGATCTTCCTACGCCGCTGACGCTGCTGCGAACATTGCCATCAACGACCTGCGTAACGGCACGGGGAGCCCCGGCTTCAACAACAACGACGCCGAAGCGGCCTTTGACAACAATCCCAATGACGGGCTCGGGTGCTTCGGCGGAGACGTCGGGGCCGGTGGCACGGACGGATTGTTCCTCAAGAACTTCTATGCGAGGACGAGCACCATCGCCGCCTCATCTGCGTACGTCGAATGCACCGGCGAGACGGGCACGGGACAGGAGGGAACTCCGGTCCCGATCACCGACAAGAACAAGCCCGGTCAGGCGATCCTGGCGCTAGGCGTCAACTCGACGAAGGGCCTGTCCTTCGGTCAATCGGGGGCAGAGACGGACTACATCCACGGCAGTGTCACCTCGAACTCGACGCTGACGTCCAAGGGCACGCTGAACGTCACCGGCAACGGTGTCAAGGTCAACGCTCCAGGTGGGTGCGCCGGCGCCGTGCAGATCAACGGCTCGGCCGCCACCTGCGGCTCCATGACGATCGGCGACCCGGGCGACGCTGGCGCTGCGCCGACGACCACGCCGGCACTCGCAGCCGCGCCCACCTGTCCCACGGCGAACGGCGGGCCCGAGGTGTTCTCTCCGGGGCTCTACACGATGACTCCCGACGCGGCTGGAGTGTCGCCCGAGACCCAGGCGATCACGCTGAGCAACAACACGACCGGTGGCACCTTCACCCCGACGCTCAGCGGCTACGGCGCCGCGCCCGCGCAGCAGTGGAACGTGACGCCAGCGGCGCTCCAGACGGCACTGCGGAGCACATGGAGCATCGCGGTGAACGTCACCGGGACGGTTGGCACCAGCGGTACGACCGGGTCGGTCTATTCGATCACCTTCCCGACCATCCTCGGCGACGTTGCGACGATGACGGCACCCTCAGCGCTCAGCAAGACCACCGGTAAATCGCCGTCGGCGACGGTGACGACTCCGACGGCGGGCTCGTCGACCTGCACCAAGACCGTGGGGTGGATGTACTTCGCACCGTCCTCGGCGTCGACGGGTGTCTACTACTTCGACTGGACCGGGACCTGGAGCCTGTCCGGCACGATCGTCGGCGGAACGCTCTCCTTGGCCAACGACGGCAAGACCGACGGTGGTACGTCAATCTCGCCTGGTGGCGGAGCCGCGGCGCCGACCTCTGCGGGCTCGTGCGTGAGCCCGACGCTCGACCCCGGAGCGGTCGGTGACGAGCTCGTGTTCGGTGGCTCGAGTCAGGTCGACATGTCGGGAAACAACCTCAAGGAGTTCTGCGCGACGTACAGCAGTACCTCGATTCCGACGGTCGTCTACGGTCTCAAGAGCGCGGTCGGCTCCGGCGCGACGCAGGTACCTGCGCAGAACGGCTGCATCGTCTCGTCTAGCCCCTGCGCGATGATCAACGCCGCGACCGGCAGCAAGGCGCAGTTCTACTTCGAGGGCTTTGTCTATGCGCCGTGGGCCTACATCAACCTCGACGCCAACAACATCAGTCAGCCCTTCTTCGACTTCGGCCTGATCGCCGACAGCATGTTCATCGGAGCGAATCCCAGCACGAAGTGCGTGCAGTGCGCGTTCGTCAACCTTCCGGACGACTCACTCGGCTACGGCTACGACAACAGCACCGTGGATCTCACCGTCTACCTCTGTCTCGGCCAATCGACGTGCTCCGCGTCGAGTGGCACGAAGGCGCTGACCGCACGCGTCCAACTGTGGGATCCTTCTGGAACACCGGTGGCGTCGAAGCGTCAGGTCACCGTCCTGAGCTGGAGCCACAGCAACTGATCTCGACAAGCTCGATCAACCTCCTGAGCTCGATCTCCGAAGGGGCCACGTTGTACGTCGTCACCCTCGCCGCGATCCTCGGGCTGCTCATCGGGTCGTTCCTCAACGTGGTGGTCCACCGCGTGCCGAGGGGGGAGTCGGTGGTGAGCCCGCCGTCGGCGTGCCCGGCGTGCGGGCACCAGATCCGCAACCGGCACAACGTGCCGGTGCTGGGGTGGCTGGTGCTGCGGGGGAGGTGCTTCGACTGCGGTGAGCCGATCAGCGTGCGCTACCCGCTGGTCGAGCTCGGCACGGGCGTCGCGTTCGCGGTGGTCGCGCTGCGGGTCTCGACGAGCTCGACCACCTGGGGGAGCTCGACCACCTGGGGGAGCCCGCCCGCGGGCCTGACGGAGGGAGGGGTGCGGCTGCTGCCCGCGTACCTCGCGTTCGCGGCGATCGGGATCGCGCTGGCCCTCATCGACCTCGACGTACGACGCCTGCCCGACGCGATCGTGCTGCCGTCGTACCCGCTCCTCGGGGCGTTGCTCCTGGTCGACCTGGGCGACGGGGGCGGGCACCGGCTGCTGCGGGCCGGCGAGGGCGGCGCGCTGCTGTTCGCGCTCTTCTTCGTCGTCTGGCTGGTGGCGCCCGCGGGGATGGGCTACGGGGACGTCAAGCTGGCCGGCCTCGTGGGCGCGATGACGGCGTACCTGTCGTGGGGGACGTTCCTCGTCGGGTCCTTCGGCGGGTTCGTGCTCGGTGCCGTCGCCGGGATCCTGCTGATGATCGGCGGGCGGGCGGGACGCAGGAGCGCGGTGCCGTTCGGGCCGTTCATGATCCTGGGCGCGTGGGCGTCGATCCTCGGCGCCGGCTACCTGGGCGACTACTACCTGAGCCTGCTCGCGTAGGGCAGGCGCCACGAGCGCAGGCCGGCCGCCGCCATGGTGGGGGACAGGCGGCGACCGGCAGCTGTCGGGGTCAGGCGGCCCCGAAGCAGATCAGGCACGAGTGGGCCTCGTGCTCGATCCGGCTCTGGTGGAGGCGCGCCGAGTGGGCCAGCAGGGCGTCCAGCGCCCGCTCCGACTCGGCGACCTCGAGGATGGTGGCCTTGAGCTCGGGAGTCATCCGCACGCGGCGCTGCGACGTGGGCTCCGGCTCCTGCTCGATCTGAAGTGCTGCGCTCATGGTTCTTCTGCCCCTCCGTGAGCCGATACGTGTCGCATCCGTGCGACTTCGGCGCTCCCAGGGTGCGCCACGCGCCGGGGCCGGACAATCCGCGTGGCAGATCCTTTGCCTTGGCGGCGACGATTGAGGCCGATCGCACACCCGATCCGGCCCGATCGGGTGAGACACGGTGGGATTTTGTCCCACTTCACGCCCACTTCATGCCTAATTCTTTAACGTCTGGGGTGTGGATGAAGAAATCGAGGCCGCCCCCCGCGCGGGCGTGCGCGCGAAGCTGCGTTTCCTCACCTCCTGGGCGCTGGCCGCGCTGCTGATCGGCGTCGGCCTGCCACACCTGCTCGGCGGCTCGTTCCAGGGAGTCGTCCCGACCCTCGTCTCGCTGCACTGGCCGGCCCTTGCCGGCCTGGTCGTCCTGTGGGGTGTCGGCCTGTTCGTGCACTCCTTCGTGCTGACCGCGGCGGCGCCCAGCCTCACCCACCGGCGCGCGGTCACGCTCAACGTGACCGGCAGCGCGGTCGCCAACGTCGTACCCCTCGGTGGGGCGGCGGGCGTCGAGCTCAACCGCCGGATGATGCGCGAGTGGGGCATCGACGCCCGCGGCTTCGCCGGCTACACCTTCCTCACCAACCTCTGGGACGTCGGCATCAAGCTGATCCTCCCGGTGATCGCCGTCGGCGCCCTCGCACGCGAGGGCGAGCACGTCGGAACAACCCTGCGGATCGCGGCGTACGTCGGAGCGGGCACCTTCGTGGTCCTGGCCGCCGGCGCCGCCGTGCTGCTGATGAGCCCCCGCGGCCCCGTCGTCCTCGGCCGGGCCGGCGAGCGGATCGCCGACCGGGCGCTGCGACTCGTACGCCGCAGCCGCCCGCTCGACTTCGTCACGCCGCTGGAGGAGGTCCGGCTCCACTGCGGTCGGCTGGTCGCCAATGGATGGCTCCGGATGTCGCTCGGCATGGCGGGCTACGTCGCCCTCCAGGGCGCCCTGCTCGGTTGGTGCCTCCACCTGACCGGCGCCGGCAACGCGTGGGTCGAGATCCTCGCCGCCTTCGCCCTCGAGCGCCTGCTCACGATCCTGCCGATCACGCCCGGCGGCATCGGTGTCGCCGACGTCGGCCTGGTCGGCGTGCTGCTCGCGCTGGGCGGCGACCCGGCGGGCGTCGCGGCCGGCGCGGTCCTCTACCGGATCTTCGTCTTCGCCGTCGAGATCCCCGTCGGCGGTGGCGCGCTCGGCATCTGGCTGGTCGGCCGGCGGCGTGCCCGTCGCGGCATCGCCCTCCGGTCGGCCGACCGCTCGGGCGGCGTCCAGCGGATCGCGCACGTGACCGACGTCTTCCTGCCGCGGCTCGGTGGCATCGAGACCCACGTCGACGACCTCGTCCGCCACCAGCGGGCCGAGGGCCTGCACGCCGACGTGCTCACGCCGACCGTCGGCGTCGGCGCCGACCCCGACTGGGTACGCCGCATGGCGCCCGCCCGTGCCCGCGCCGTCATCGGCGAGTACGACGTCGCGCACATCCACCTCTCCATGCTGTCGCCGTACGGCCTCGGCGTCGCGCGGGCGGCGATGGCCGCCGGCGTACCGACCCTGATCACGGTGCACTCCATGTGGGCCGGCGCGGGTGCCGTCGTACGGCTTGCCGCGATGGCCTCGCTGCGGCGCTGGCCGGTCGTGTGGTCGGCGGTCAGCTCGGCCGCCGCCGACGTGTTCGGCCGCGCCCTGGGCGGGGTCGAGGTCGCGGTGCTGCCGAACGCCATCGACACCGCCGCCTGGCCGCCGTACGACGAGCCGGCGCCGGCACCTGCGGCCGACGCCCCGATCACCATCGTGAGCGTCATGCGGCTGATGCCGCGCAAGCGTCCGGTGCACCTGCTGCGGATCTTCCGCGAGGTGCGGACGCTGCTCCCCGGCCGCGACGTGCGCCTCCTGATCGTCGGTGACGGACCGATGCGGGGGCGCGTCGATCGATACGTGCGCCGTCACGACCTCGGCGACGTCGTCACGGTCACCGGTCGGGTGCCGCGTGCGGACGTGCTCGACCTGGTGCGCTCCGCATCGGTCTACCTCGCGCCCGCGCCGAAGGAGTCCTTCGGACTTGCCGCGCTCGAGGCCCGGTGTGCGGGCCTGCCCGTCGTCGCAAGCAGGCACGGCGGCGTCGGCGAGTTCGTCGAGGACGGCGTCGAGGGCTTCCTGGTCGCCGACGACGCCGCGATGGCGGTCGCGACCGCGGGGCTCCTCTCCGACGAGGGCCTCCGCGAGCGGATCGCGGCCCACAACCGCTCCCGCACGCCCGCCTTCGACTGGTCCGACGCGCTGAGCCGCACCGACAAGCTCTACCGCGAGGCGGGCGACCTCGCGCCGACGGCCGTCGGCGCGGCTCCCGACCTGAAGGTCGTGACCGCCTGATGGCGGTCGTCGTCTCGCTGCACGCGCACCCCGACGACGAGGCCCTGATGACCGGTGGCTGGCTCGCCCAGCGCGCGGCCGCGGGCGACCGGGTCGTCCTCGTCTTCGCCACCGGCGGCGAGGCGGGGCTGGCCGGTGGCGACACCGCGGACCTCGCCGGCAGGCGGCGCGCCGAGGGCGAGGCGTCGGCCCGCGCGCTCGGGGTCTCCCGCACCGTCTGGCTCGGGTACGACGACAGCGGCATGGCCGGGGAGTCGAGCACCGGCAGCGACCGCTTCGTCGACACCGCCGCCGACGAGGTGGCTCGCGACGTCGCCGCGCTCCTCGACGAGGAGGACGCCGACGTGCTGACCGGGTACGACGCCAACGGCGGCTACGGCCACCCCGACCACGTGCACGTCCACCGGGTGGCCCGCGCCGCGCAGGACATCGCCCGGCGACGGCCCCAGCTGCTGGAGGCGACCCGCGAGCGCGACGGGCTGCTGCGCCTGGTGCGCATCGTGCGGCCCTTCGCGCGCTGGCTCCCGGGCATAACGCTGCCCGGCCCCGACATCTACGTCTCCCGCGCCGACCTCGCCGCGCTCGGCGGTCTGCGCGTCGACGTGCGCGACCAGCTCGCGGCCAAGCGGGCCGCGCTCCGCGCCCACCGCTCCCAGGCCGGTGGCGGCATCCGCACCATCGCGCTGCTGCTGGCCCTGCCGGCGCCGCTGGCGCGCCGTGTGCTCGGCACGGAGTGCTTCCTCGTCGTTCCCTAGGAATCAGTCATCCAGGACGGGGAGCCGCGTCGTACGCGCTTGAACTCCCGCATCCTGCGGAAGTAGCCGAGGACGCGCCGGGTCGGCACCCGCTCCGGCCAGTCGTCGGCGCGGAACCAGGCGTCCGAGCCGCCGTCGACGAACACCACGCTCCCGCACAGGAAGTCGGCGGACTCCGAGAGCATGAACAGCACCCAGTCGGCGAGGTGGCCCGCGTCGCCGTACCCGCCGATCGGGACGGGGAAGCTCTTGATCTGACGGGCCTCCGCCCTGGTCGCCAGCTGGCGCTCCAGCAGCGGAGTCAGGATCGCGCCCGGTGCGATCGCGTTGAGCCGGATGCCGGCACCGGCCCACTCGCGGGTGACGGCCTGGCGGCGTACCCAACGGGCGAGGGCGATCTTGCTGGCGGCGTAGGTGAGGGCGGGCGCGGCCCTGCCGAACTTCCTCACCGAGCGCAGGGCGCGCTCGCCGTCGCGCTCGAGCAGGGC
The DNA here is from genome assembly GCA_009780515.1 of Nocardioidaceae bacterium. GTDB lineage: Bacteria > Actinomycetota > Actinomycetes > Propionibacteriales > Nocardioidaceae > Nocardioides. The sequence continues at coordinate 17,141 of WQZX01000014.1, forward strand.
CGTGATCGCACGCCTGGGCACCAGCGGGACGGTGGTCGTGGAGTTGCTGGCGAAGGCGACCACCTTCGCCCTGTCGACCGCGGCGAGCGCCGGCCGCCATGCCTCCAGCAGCTCTACGACGCCGAAGAAGTTGACCTCGGTGATCAGCCGCGGGCGGTCCGGGCCGGGGGAGGGCCCGAGGCCCGCCGCCAGCACCGCGCCGTCCAGCACGCCCTCGCACCGCTCGAGGACGTTCGTCGCGGCCTGCCGGCGTCCGACGGGTGTGGCGAGGTCGGCGACGACGTCGGCGTCCCGGATGTCCACGGTGATGACGGAGTGGCCGTCGGCGCGCAGGCGCTCGACGACCGCGGCGCCCATGCCGGACGCGGAGCCGGTGACTGCGTAGGTACCCACGCGCTCAGCCTAGCGATGAATTGGAACGTGTTTCAGTTCTGGCCGGAGTCGGGGTGACCGACCGGTCCGTGACATTTCGGTCCACCGGCCCCGGTCGCTGCTACCATGGCGCTGCATCGATCAGCCGCGCCGTCGGCGTACGTCGGAGACCGACGTCCCCACCGGCCGCACCCAAGGCGGGTGGTCATGCGATCGAGGGGTGGATCGACCGATCCACGACACCGGGCGCAGCCCGAGGGCCACCGTGGCACCTCGGAGGCGCCGCAGGGAGGACATCTGTGGCTCGTGGAGGCCAGCGGGGTGGCGCGCAGCGCCGCAACCGCAGCAACGCAGGGACCAAGCACCGCAACGAAGAGGGCATCATCCCGGTGCTCGCTCGCGTGGTGCGCGAGGTCGAGCAGGCCGTGCAGCGGCAGTCGACCGTGCTGTCCGTGCGCACCAAGTTCCAGGTCGTCGCGCTGCTGGTGCGCGAGGAGCGGATGCGGATCAAGGCCGACCAGACGCTGAGCGACTCCCGGCGCGGCGAGGAGCTCAAGCGGCTCGACGGCATCGCCACGATCCTCGCCCAGACCGCCGCGCGCGACTCGACGCTCTTCACGCTGCTCGGCGAGGACGCCGAGATCTCCGACGACGCCCGCGCCCTGCGTCGCGAGCTGCTCGCGAAGGCCGGCGTCACCGAGCCCGAGCCGGAGCCCGAGACACAGCCCCACGAGACCACGATCGCGGTCATCGACCGCCGGGTCACGCCGGTCTCCGTCGCGGCGGCCCAGCTGGCGAACCCGTTCCAGGTGCCCGACTTCGCCGACGCCCGTCCCGTCGTACGACCCCAGCGGCTGGCCGGCTGGGAGCTGCTCGAGCCGCTCTTCCGCTCCTTCGAGCGGGCGCCCGAGGGCGCCGCGGCGATCATGGAGCTGCCCGAGCCGCCGTCGCTGCGGACCCCCGCCGGCCGTGAGCTGATGCACCACCAGGCGCAGGTCGTGGCCTCCGCGGCCGACGGCCACCGCACCTTCCTGCTCGCCGACGAGCCCGGTCTGGGCAAGACCGCCCAGGCGCTCCTCGCCGCCGAGGCCGCGGGTGCGTTCCCGCTCCTGGTCGCGGTCCCGAACGTCGTCAAGACCAACTGGGCCCGCGAGGTCGACCTGTGGGTGCCGAACAAGACCGCCACCGTCGTCCACGGCGACGGTGAGGACGTCGACGGCTTCGCCGACGTCTTCGTGGTCAACTACGAGATCCTCGACCGCCACATCGGCTGGCTCGGCAAGCACGGCTTCCGCGGGATGATCGTCGACGAGGCCCACTACATCAAGAACAAGACCTCGCAGCGCTCCCAGCACGTCCTGGAGATCGCCGACCGCATCCGCACCCGGGTGCCGCGGCCGCTGATGATGGCGCTGACCGGCACCCCGCTGATCAACGACATCGAGGACTTCCGCGCGATCTGGCAGTTCCTCGGCTGGATCGACGAGAAGGTCCCGCTCGGGCCGCTGATGGCCGCGCTCGAGGAGACCGGGCTGACCCCGGCCGACCCGACGTTCTACCCCGCCGCCCGCCGCTGCGTGGTCGACCAGGGCATCGTGCGCCGCCGCAAGATCGACGTCGCCTCCGACATCCCCGCCCGCCGCGTGGCCGACCTCCCGGTCGAGCTCGAGGGCGAGGCCGGCCGCTCCATCCGCAAGGCCGAGCAGGAGCTCGCCCGCCGCATGGTCGAGCGGTACGACACCGCGCTGGCCAACCGCCGCGCCGGATCCGTCGTCTCCGGCGTCGACCACGACCTGGTCCGCCAGGTCGCCGGCTGGGAGCGCGAGGACAACTCGACCAAGACCGGCGAGAACGTCTTCGGCATGCTGCGCCGCATCGGCCAGGCCAAGGCCGGCCTCGCCGCGGACTACACCGCCCAGCTGGCCCGCAACGTCGGAAAGGTGGTCTTCTTCGCCAAGCACATCGACGTCATGGACCTCGCCGAGGAGACGTTCCAGCAGCGCGGCATCAAGTACGCCTCGGTCCGCGGCGACCAGAGCTCGACGGCGCGCCAGGCGCAGATCGACGCGTTCGTCAACGATCCCGAGGTGCATGTCGCGGTCTGCTCGCTGACCGCGGCCGGCGTCGGCCTGAACCTCCAGGTCGCGTCCAACCTCGTCCTTGCCGAGCTCTCCTGGACCGACGCCGAGCAGACCCAGGCGATCGACCGGGTCCACCGGATCGGCCAGACCGAGCCCGTCACGGCCTGGCGGGTCATCGCCACCCAGACCCTCGACACCCGCATCGCCGAGCTGATCGACCGGAAGGCCGGCCTCGCGGCGCGCGCGCTCGACGGCGCCGGCGAGACCGAGGAGGCGTCGATCGACCTCCAGACCGAGGCGCTCGTCGCGCTCCTCACCGAGGCGCTCGAGAAGCGGGGCTGACCGCCGCTGGACGCTGCCACTAGATTCGGTCCATGCGGATCGCGGTGGCTGGCGGCACCGGCATGGTGGGACGACTCGTCGTCCGCGAGGCGGAGAGCCGTGGGTACGACGTACGTGTGCTGTCGCGCGGCACCGGCATCGACCTGATCACCCGTGAGGGGCTGACCCGGGCGCTGGCGGGTGTCGGGGCGGTCATCGACACCAGCAACGTCACCACGATGGCCAAGGGGCCGTCGGTGCGGTTCTTCGAGCAGGCCACCGCCAACCTGCTCGCGGCCGAGACGGCCACGCACGTGCCGCACCACGTCGCGCTGTCGATCGTCGGCTGCGACCGCGTCGATCTCGGCTACTACCTCGGCAAGCGCCGGCAGGAGCAGCTGGTGGAGGCCGGGCCGGTGCCGTGGACGATCCTGCGCGCCACGCAGTTCCACGAGTTCGCCGGGCAGATGATCGACCGCAGCCCGACCGGCCTCGCCCTCGGCCTGCGGATGCGGACCCAGCCGATCGCCGCCCACGAGGTCGCGACGCACCTCCTCGACGCGGCCGTCGCCGCCCCCGCCGGCCGGCTGCCCGATCTCGGCGGGCCCGAGGAGCTGCGGATGGACGTGATGATCAGGCGGGTGCTCACCGCCCGCGGCAGCCACCGGCTCGTCGTGCCGATCCCGATGGCGGGTCGTGCCGGGCGCCAGGTCGGCGAGGGCGGGCTGCTGCCCGGCCCCGGCGCCACCCTCGGCAGCCAGACCTTCGACGACTGGCTCGTCTCGGCCGGCTGACAGCTGTCAGCCACCCGCGGACCCGGGGTGGTCCGAGGTGAACGAACGATCGTTCACCCCGGGTGGGGCGAGGGTGCGGAGCGGCTGACAGACGTCTCGGTCGGCTGACGGCTGTCAGCCGCCTGCGGACCCGGGGTGGTCCGAGGTGAACGAACGATCGTTCACCCCAGGCCGGGTGAGGGTGCCGAGCGGCTGACAGACGTTCGCCGGCGGAGCCCGCCACCGGTCAGCAAGCGTCGTCGACCGTGAGCAGCGGCAGGTGGAGGACGCCGGTCCAGTAGGAGCAGGCGAAGTCGGTGGCGTCCTCGAGCCCGAGCGGGTCGGTCGGCTCGGTCATCTGCGCCCGCAGGCCATCCGCGAGAGCCAGCAGCCCCGCGACCTCGTGCGCCTCGGCACGGCGTCCGGCGGCCTTGCGGACCGAGTCGCCGAGGTGGCGGCGCTCGCGCTCGAGCGCTCTGGCGACCTCCTCCCACGGCTCCGGCCGGCCGGCGCGTGCCTCGGCCGCGGCGACGGTGCGGAGGGTCGACCAGGTGCGCACGCCGAGGTGCGCCATCGGGTCGCCGGGAAGCCGGATCGGAGTGGGGTCGGTGTAGCCGCCCGCGATCCAGTCGCGCCAGCGACGCTCGAAGCGCCCGATGAGCGAGACGTAGAAGCCGGTCACGCTGCCGTGGGCCTGGTGGACCGCCGACCGTGACATGTTCAGGTGGCGCGCCACTGCGCTCATCGTCAGCTGGTCGATCCCTCCCGACTCGTGGAGCATCACCACGGCGTTGAGGGCGTCCTCGGCGGTGCAGAAGGAGTTGCTTTCGTAGAACGGCGCATATACATCATCCATCCCGACAGCCTGCGCCGATTCCGCCGGCGCCGCTCCCGTCATCCACAGGCCCGTGCGCGGCGCCTCAGACCTTGGTGGCGAGGGTGACGGCGAAGTCGCCGGCCGGGTCGGTCCACTGGTCGGCGACGGTGAGCCCGACGGCGGCCAGCTCGTCGGCGATCCGCTCGCGGGTGAACTTCGTGGAGATCTCCATCCGGATCTCCTCACCGGCCGCGAGGTCGATCTCGAGATCGGCGCCCGGGACGCGGACGTGCTGCGGCACCTCGGCCCGGAGACGGAGGTCCATCCGCTTCTGGCGGGAGTCCCAGAACGGGACGTAGCCGAACGCCTCCGGCTCGAAGTCAGCGCCGAGCTCGCGGTTGAGCACGCGCAGGCCGTTCTTGACGAACTCCTCGGTCACACCCTCGGGGTCGTCGTAGGCGGCGATCAGGCGGTCGGCGTCCTTGACCAGGTCGGTGCCGAGCAGCAGCCCGTCGCTCGGCGACATCGAGTCGCTGAGCGCGCCGAGGAAGGCCGCGCGCTCCTCGACGTACAGGTTGCCGATGGTGCCGCCGAGGAAGACCACGAGCTTGCGGTCGTAGCGCGCGAGGTGGCCGAGGTGGAGGGTGAAGTCGCCGACGATCGCCTCGACCTCGGTGTCGGGGTAGCGCGCCGACAGCATGTCCGCCGCGTCGCGCAGCGTCGTCTCGGAGACGTCGACCGGCACGAACCGCTCAAGGGCCCCGGCCTCGGCGAACGCGTCGAGCAGCTGCCGGGTCTTGTCGCTGGTGCCGCTGCCGAGCTCGACGACGGTGGTGGCGCCGGAGGCGGCCGCGATCTCGCCGGCCCGCTCGACGAGCACCGACCGCTCGGCCTCGGTGGGGTAGTAGGACGGCAGCCGGGTGATCCGGTCGAACAGGTCGGAGCCGGCGGTGTCGTACAGCCACTTCGGCGGGAGCCGGCGGGGCTGCTGGGCCAGGCCTCGGCGTACGTCGGCGACGAGGGCGGCGGCCGCCCAGTCGGGCTCGAGGAGGACCTCGACCTGGGGACTGCTCATCGGGCGGCTCCCGTGGTGTCGTCGTCGGCGAGACGCAGGCCGGACATGGCCCAGCGCGCGCCGTGCGGGAAGAAGTTGCGGTACGACGCTCGCGCGTGGCCGGCCGGCGTCAGCGCGCAGCCGCCACGCAGGACCATCTGCCCGGACATGAACTTGCCGTTGTACTCGCCGATCGCGCCCTCGGCCGGCCGGAAGCCGGGGTAGGGGTGATAGGCCGACGAGGTCCACTCCCAGCAGTCGCCGAAGAGCTGACGCAGCCCGCCCGTCGACGCGCCCGCCGCCTCGGGGTGGAAGCTGGTCGCGTTGGCCAGGTTGCCCTCCACCGAGCCGGATCCGGTGGTCGAGCCTGTCGAGACCCGTGCCGCGTGCTCCCACTCGCCCTCGGTGGGCAGCCGCTTGCCGGCCCAGGTCGCGAAGGCGTCGGCCTCGTAGTAGCTGATGTGGGTCACCGGCAGACCCGGGTCGACCGGGAAGGTGCCGTGCAGGGTGTGCTCGAGCCACACGCCGTCGACCTCGGACCAGTAGAACGGCGCCTGCCAGCCGTCGTCCTTGATCCGGGCCCAGCCGTCGGAGAGCCACAGCTCGTGGCGCCGGTAGCCGCCGTCGGCCATGAAATCCATCCACTCGCCGTTGGTGACCAGCCGGTCGGCCAGCCGGTAGGGCTGCAGCCACTGCTGATGCACCGGGAGCTCGTTGTCGAAGCAGAACCCGCTGCCCTCGCTGCCGATCTCGACCAGGCCGCCGGACCCTCCGGAGCCTGCCGAGGGGTCGAAGTCGACCCAGCCGAGCCGGTCGGGCGTCGACGGGGTGGCCGGGCTGCCGGCGTACACGGGCTGGAGGGGGTTGCGGGACAGCACGTGCTTGATGTCCATCAGCAGCAGCTCCTGGTGCTGCTGCTCGTGGTGGAAGCCGAGCTCGATGGTGCCGGCGACCCGGCCGAGCGCGCCGTCGTCGAGGCGGTCGAGCAGGTCGCGCATGCGGTCGTCGACGTTGCCACGGTAGAGCCCCACGTCGTGGGCGCCCGGCCGGGAGATCAGCCCGCGCTCGGGCCGGTTGTAGCGCGGCCCGACGCCCTCGTAGTAGCTGTTGAAGAGGAACCAGTACTTGTCCTGGAACGGCGCGAAGCCCTGCTCGTGCTCGGAGAGCACGAACGTCTCGAAGAACCACGTGACGTGCGCGCGGTGCCACTTGGCGGGGGACACGTCGGGCATGGTCTGGACGGTCTGGTCCTCGGGGGAGAGCGGCAGCGCGAGCTGCTCGGTCTGCGCGCGGACCTCGTCGAACCGCGCGCGGAGCGCGGTCGCGTCCGCTGCTGATGTCGGCGCCGGGAGCGTCGCGGTCATGGGATCCCACCTCTTTCGATAGCGGTCCGTCCAACGTAGCGCCGCGCGCCGACAACGAGGCGGCGAGCGGGTTGCGGGCGCCGGAACGGTGGTCCCGGTACCCCGCGCGAGGGTCGTCCACACGGCGTACGGCCGACGGGCGAGGTGCGTGTTACGGCGTGTCGCGAGATTTTGCGAAACCCCCGGGAGGGTGGCTCGTTGAGCCTTCGACCAGTGTGGCCCGTGGCGGTAACTGGGGGGTGCCGCCACCGTCCTTCTCGGGACGGTCAGTGGTGTGAACGGCGGGAGCGGCTCACCGCCACCGTGGGCAGCGCTCGGGCAGAGACGGTGAACCGCATCCCGTTGTCCTTCGGCACCCCTCCGCAGGACAGCAGCGTCCCGCGATCGCACGTGTAGCGCGACGAGGTATTGACCACGGTCACGATCGCCGAGCGCACGACGCCGGGGGAGAAGTCGACGACGGCGGTGCCGACCCCGTGGTGCAGCGTGATGGTTCGGTGGGACAGCCTGCCGTTCGCGTGCGTCACCGTCACCACCACGCTGTCGCGCTGCGCCGGGCCGTCCACCGTCAGCCGCACGCGCCGCGCGGCACCCTTGCTCGGCGGCCGGAACACGACGTCCTGGGCGGCCAGGTGCTTGACCCTCACGGTGTCCGTCCGCACCCCGGCGGTACGACGCATCCGCGCGTGCGCCGCGAACGCCGGCTTCGGCCACGCGCTGCCCTCGGGGTAGGACTTCGTCGGGTCGAGGTTGGCCACCGCGAAGTCGGTGAGCGCCTCGGCGAGGCCGTGCTTGGTGTGCAGCGTGTGGTTCAGGACGTAGGCGAGCGCCGGGATCGAGGCCCGGCCGGGGCCGCCGTGGGTGGCGTCGGCCTGGTCCCAGACCGCCTTGACGATGCCGCTGCCGTAGTGGTCGGTGAGGTACTCCCAGAAGGCCCAGTTGCCGTACTGCGAGTAGCCCGTGTCGCTGTACTTGTCCAACGGCACCCACGGCCTCGCCACCTGGCCGTAGGGCAGGTAGCGGCGGTTGTCGTCGGCCTTGTCCGCGAAGCTCTCCTCCATCCAGACCGCGGTCGACTCCATCAGCCACGGGTCGGCGCGGTAGTTGTAGCCGAACTGGATCGCGTGGAAGAACTCGTGCGCGGCGGTGACCTTGAGCGACACCTCGCGCGGGGCGTCGTACTGCTTCTTGGCGAAGTCGTTGTCGAGGACGCAGTAGCCGGAGGCGCCGTACTTCTCGCCGAGGACGCGGCGCTCGGGCGTGCAGTAGCCGAACAGCCCGCGGGAGCCGAGGTCGGTGAGGTAGACGTCGAAGCGGGAGTCGCCGCCGCGGTGGCCGTCGGTCGGGGGCTTGCGGAAGCCGAGGACGCCGATCTCGTGGTGCCAGACCGCCGTCATGACGTGCAGCGTGTGACGGACCCAGCGCAGGTTCCGTGGGGCGTCGGAGCCCTTGGTGACGTAGTGGACGCAGATGCGGTGGTTGCAGATCTCCTTCGAGGGCTGGTCGTAGCCCTCGTCCTGTGGGTCGCTCGGCCCGTCGGTCGGGCGGGACAGGATCTCGCTCGCCCGCATCCGGTCGACGCCGCCGAAGTCCGAGCGGGCGACGAACAGGTCGCGCATCTCCATGGTCAGCTCGGACGCCGCTGGCTTGGGCGCGTGGCCGCCGTGGTCGACGTGGTCGACGTGCGCTCGGTGGTGTGCGGCGGGGGCGATCGGGGTGGAGGAGGCGGGGCCCGGCGGCACGGTGGCCAGCACGCCCGCCGCGACGGCGGACAGCGCCAGCAGGCGCAGGGCGGACGAGCGCACACTCACTCCAGGGTCCGGGGAAGGTGACCGAGGACGAGTACACCAGTCGGCGCCGCCGCAAGGTGGGACCTCGCGCGGTGAGCGGCGGCCGTGTCGCGGACGTGTCGGCGGACGTGTCGGCGGACCGGTCCGGCGGGGGCGTAGGGAAGGATGGCCGCCGTGAGTGGACCCGCCCTGTCGGCCGATCCGGCCGCCGACGCCGTACGACGCCGGAAGCTGCGCGAGATGCGCACGCTGGCCGTGTCCCTGCTGGTCTTCGCCGCCGCCGTGTACGTCGCGACGCTGCGCGGTCACGGGGCCTGGGGATTCGTCAACGCGGGTGCCGAGGCGTCGATGGTCGGCGCGATGGCCGACTGGTTCGCGGTGACCGCGCTGTTCAAGCACCCGCTCGGCCTGCCGATCCCGCACACCGCGCTGGTGCCCAAGCGCAAGGACGACCTGGGCAAGGGCCTGGAGCAGTTCGTGGGGGAGAACTTCCTGCAGGAGGAGATCATCCGCGAGCGCGTCCTGGGCGTGCACATCGCCCAGCGGGTGGGCGACTGGCTCGCCGTGCCCGCCAATGCCGAGCGGGTCGTGCGCGAGACGGCCGAGATCGCGCGGGCCGGGCTGAGCCGGGTGCGGCAGGACCACATCGAGGCGCTCGTGAACGAGGCGCTGGTGCCGCGCTTCCGCGAGGAGCCGATCGCGCCGCTGCTCGGTGGCCTGCTCGACGAGGCGCTGCGCGACGACCTCCACCACGGCCTGGTCGACCTGATGCTCGAGGAGATGCACGATTGGCTCGTGGCCAACCCGGACACGGTCCACGAGGTGCTCGGCGAGCGGGCGCCGTGGTGGGCGCCCGAGTCGGTGAACACCTACGTGATCGGCAGGCTCCACGAGGAGATGGTGCGCTGGCTGGCCGACATCCGCTCGACCCCGGACCACCGTGCCCGGCGCGCGCTCGACTCGATGCTCGACCGGCTCGCCTCCGACCTCCAGGACAAGCCGGCGACCCAGGCCCGCGCCGAGCGGCTCAAGGAGCGCATCCTCGACCACCCCGCGGTCATCAACACCGCCGTGACCCTCTGGAACGCCCTGCGCAAGGCGCTCCTCAGCTCGCTGGACGACCCCGACGGCGCCGTACGACGGCGGCTGATGGTCGAGGTCGAGGCGTTCTCGTCGCGGCTGCGCTCCGACGCGACCCTCCGCGAGCGGGTCGACCGGGTGAGCGCGGACGCCGCCGTCTTCGCCGTCGACAGGTACGGCGCCGAGCTCACCTCGGTCATCACCCAGACCATCGAGCGCTGGGACGGCAAGGAGGCCGCGCGCCGGATCGAGCTGCACGTCGGCCGCGACCTCCAGTTCATCCGGATCAACGGCACGATCGTCGGAGGCCTGGTCGGCGTGCTGATCCACACCATCACGGTCGTCCTACGATGACGCGCATGAGCGAGCCGTTCGACGTACCCATCAAGGACGAGTCGATCCGGCTCGGTCAGTTCCTCAAGCTCGCCAACCTGATCGACAACGGCTCGGACGCCAAGATCGTCTGCCCGTCCGGCGACGTCAGCGTCAACGGGGAGGTCGAGACCCGGCGCGGCCGCCAGCTCGTGGTGGGCGACGTTGTCGAGCTGCAAGGGCAGGCTGCCCGGGTCGCCGATGACGACGTGCCGGACAACCTGCCCTGGTGAGGTGACGCGTAGGGGTGGCAATTCACCCGGTAATTCACTGGGTTCCCAGTGAATTACCGGGCTTTGCAGGGAAATTTCGCCGCAGAGCCGGGTATTTCACTGGGAACCCAGGGCGGGTTCGGGCGGTCAGGAGACGCCGAGCAGATCCACCACGAAGATGAGCGTCTCGCCGCCCTTGATCACGCCGCCGGCGCCACGGTCGCCGTAGCCGAGGTGCGGCGGGATGACGAGCTTGCGCCGGCCGCCGACCTTCATGCCCTGCACGCCCTGGTCCCAGCCGGAGATGACCTGGCCGATGCCGAGCTGGAAGTTCAGCGGCGCGCCGCGGTTGTACGACGCGTCGAACTCCTCGCCGGTGCTGTGGGCCACGCCGACGTAGTGCACGCTGACCGTGTGGCCGGCCGCGGCCTCCTCACCGTCGCCGACGGTGATGTCCTCGACGACCAGGTCGGCCGGGGGCGGGAAGTCGGGGAAGTCGATCTCGGGCTTGTCAGTCATGCCGCCAGCCTACGGGTCGGCGGCTGCCCTCAGCCGCGTGGCTTCGGCAGCGGACCGAAGACCTGGTTGCAGTTCGAGCCGGAGCAGGGCATCAGAGCCTCGAGCCGCTTCTGCAGCGCGGCGCGCACGGCGGCGTACCGGGGGTCGTTGAAGACGTTGTCCATGGCGTGCGGGTCGCGCTGGCGGTCGAAGAGCAGGCCGATGGAGGGCTTGCTCGGGTCGATCGCGTAGAGGTAGCGCTGGGTGTCGACGCCGCGGTAGGCGAAGCCGGGTGTGCTGTCGAGCACGGTGTCGCCGGTCTGGACCAGCAGGGTGTCGCGCAGCGGCTTCTTGGACTGGAGCACCTTCAGCAGGCTCAGGCCGTCCTGGCGACGGCCGGGGACGGCCTCGCCGAGCTGGAGGTACGTCGCGGGCAGGTCGACCAGCGAGGCCGGCTTGCTGACCTTCCTGTCCACCGGGAAGTGCGGGCCGCGGATGACGATCGGCACCTGCAGCGACTCGTCGGTGATCATGTTCTTGCCGTGCAGGTTGTGCTCGCCGAGGTCGAAGCCGTTGTCGGAGACGAACACGATGTCGGTGTCGTTCAGCTCGCCGGTCGAGCGGAGCGTGTTGACGATCTTGGCGACGCCGTCGTCGACGGACTTGAGCGAGCAGATGCGCTGCCGCGCCTCGTGCACGTAGACCGAGCTGGTGTGGTCCTGGATGTTCATCCCCGGCGGCAGGCCGTTGCGCACCGGCTTCATGTACGCCGGGTCGTGCAGGAACGCCGGTCTGATGTGGTCGCAGGCGTGCTTGTACTTCGCCTCCGGCACGGGCTGCGACGCGCGCCCGCCGGTGCCGATCTGGTCGTGCGGCGCGAGGTAGTTCGACACGACGTAGAAGGGCTTGCCGGATCTGTGCCCGGCCGAGATCGCCTTCTGCGTGTAGCGCGTGGTCGTGTGGGCGGCGTACCCCTTGATGGGGCCGACGCCGTAGTAGTTGACGCGGTGGTACTGGTAGACGTCGTGGATCGCCGCCTCCCAGCGGTTCCACCCGGCGATGCGCTTGGTGCCCTTGTAGGCGTTGAGGTACTTGCCGATGAAGGCGGTCCAGTAGCCCGCGTGCTGCAGCCAGCGGCCGATGTTGTTGCCGGGCTCGATCAGCGCCGGGTAGCCGCCCAGGGTGCCGTTGTTGTGGTGAACCCCGTTGTTCTGGGCGTACTCACCGGTCGTCATCTCCGCGCGGGCCGGGCAGCACAGCGGGTGCGGCGAGATCGCCTTGGTGAAGTCGGTGCCCTTGTCGACCAGCAGCTTGCGCACGTGCGGCATGTACTTCAGCTCGTCGGTGCGCATGTCGTCGGTGACGATGAAGACGATGTTGGGCTTCTGCTTGCCCGCGATCGGGGTCACCTTCATCGCGCTCGCGGGCGGCTTCGGCACCCGCAGCGGCTGGATGGACGTGGTCGCCTTGGGGCCCGAGTGCAGCGGGCTGGCGTCGTACAGCGCGACGCCGGCGATGGCGGTGCCGACGATGACGACGAGCGCCACGAGGACCACCACGACGGGCCACGTCGTACGGCGGAGACGCGCTCGCAATCGGCTCGGCATGGACGGCCTCCCTGTGCTTCGGTCGCGATCGACGACGGCGCCCGAGGACGCCGGGTCAACCCCGTGGGTGACCGAGGGAAGATCGTACGTCAGCCCTGGCTGACGTAGCTGTCCAACTGGTCCCGCTCGAACTGCAGCTGCTCGATCTTGTGCTTGACCAGGTCGCCGATGCTGACGATGCCGACCAGCTCCCCGTCGCGGACGACCGGGATGTGGCGGAAGCGGTAGTCGGTCATCGTCTGCATGACCGTGTCGAGGTCGTCGTCGGGGGAGCAGGTCTGCACGACGGCGGTCATGATCGCGCCGACCGTGTTGTTGACGACCGTGCCGTCGCTGTGGAGGTGGCGAACCACGTCGCGCTCGCTCACGATGCCCTCCATCGCGTCGCCGTCGCCGCTGACGATCACGGCGCCGATGTTGTGCTCGGCGAGCACCGCCAGCAGCTCGCGGACCCCGGCCTCGGGCACGATCGTCACGACCTCCGGCGAGGCCTTCGCATGCAGCACGTCATCGATGCGCATGTGACGCACGCTACTCCGGGTCGGTGGTCTCCGGCGAGGGGTTGCGGCGGGATCGGAGGTCGGAGACCGACCCGGGACCGTGGTCGGGCCAGTCCGGGTCGTCGCCGTCGCCGCGGCTGCTGCCGACGAACGCGAGCGCCGCATCGTGGAGGTGGCCGTTCGACGCCAGCGCGTTGCCGCCCCACGGCCCCTCGGCGCCGTCCAGCGAGGTGAACCGGCCGCCTGCCTCGCGCACGATGATGTCGAGCGCGGCCATGTCGTAGACCTCGAGCTCGGGCTCGATCGCCAGGTCGACGGCGCCCTCCGCGAGGAGCATGTAGGACCAGAAGTCGCCGTACGCCCGCGTGCGCCAGCAGCGGCGCATCAGCGCGAGGAAGTCCTCGCCCAGGCCGGCGTCCTCCCAGCCGCCGAGGGAGGCGTAGGAGAGCGACGCATCCTCGATCCGGCGTACGTCGGAGACCTCGCACCTCGTCGGCTTGATCAGCTTGCCCGTCCAGGCGCCGCCGTCCTTGACCGCCCACCAGCGCCGCTGGAGCGCGGGCGCGGAGACGACGCCGAGCACGACCTCGTCCTCGACGGCCAGCGCGATCAGCGTCGCCCACACGGGAACCCCGCGCACGAAGTTCTTGGTGCCGTCGATGGGGTCGACGATCCAGCGTCGCTGCGAGTGACCGGACGTGCCCTGCTCCTCGCCGGTGACCGCGTCGCGGGTGCGCGCCCTCGAGAGGGTACGACGGATCGACTCCTCGACCGCCTGGTCGGCGTCGGTCACCGGGGTCAGGTCCGGCTTGCTCATGACGTGCAGGTCCTGGGCCTTGAAGCGGGACATGGTCAGGGAGTCCGCGTCGTCGGCGAGCAGGTGCGCGAGCCGCATGTCGTCGGTGTAGTCGGATCCAGCCACGTGGTCACCCTAGTGGCTCGTGGTCCGCCCCGCGGATGCCGTCGAATTCATCCCTTCCTCAGCCAGTGGCGTCATGCTGTGCCCATGTCCGTCAACGGCCTCCCGCTGCACCCCCTCGTCGTCCACGCGACGGTGGTGGCCCTTCCGGTCTCCGCGGTGCTGGCCGTCGCGTACGTCGCCTCCCCGAAGTGGCAGGAGCGGCTGCGTTGGCCGCTGGCGATCATGGGCGTCGTGAGCGCGGTGCTCATGTGGGTGACGGTCTCCAGCGGCAAGGAGCTGGAGCACGCGATCAGCGCCGGCGGGCCGGTCGCCGCCCTGATCGACAAGCACCGGGCCTGGGCGGGGCGGCTGCAGGTCGCGACGTACGTCTTCACGGTGCTGGCCGTCGGCGCCGCCCTGCTCGACAAGCGGGCCGGCTGGCTCAAGGGCCTGCTCCACGCGCTCCTCGTCGTCGGCGCCGTCACGATCGTGGTCTTCAGCGTCCTCACCGGCGACGCCGGCGCCCAGGCCGCCTGGTACGGCATCCACTCCTGACCCACTAGCCGGAGTCCGCCCGGTACCAGGTGCCGGGCGGACTCCGGCCAGTGGCGCGCGTTGTCCACAGGTCACGATCCCGGCGATGGACAGCGCGCATCATCGGTAGGACGGTCGCCCCATGGCCCTCGACCGCGCCGAGCTCCACCACCTCCTGACCCGGGTTCAGGACGGAGTCGTGTCGCGACGGCAGGTCCTCGAGCTGGGCGGCGACGACAACGACGTCGAGCGGATGCTCCGGCGACGCGAGCTCACCCGGGTCCACACCGGCGTGTACGTCGACCACACCGGCCGGCTGACTCGCGCGCAGGCAGAGTGGGCGGCCGTGCTCGCGTTCTGGCCGGCCGCCCTGAGCGAGGAGTCGGCACTGCCCGGACACCGCCTCGACGTCGTGATCGTCGCGGTCGACGGCGAGCGGAGGTGCCAGGAGCTGCCCCGGGTGTGGGTGCGGCGTACCAACGGCCTCGCCCGGCGGGTCGACTGGACCGCATCGCCGCCCAGGGTGCTCCTCGAGCAGGCCACCATCGACGTGATGTCCCGCAAGATCGTGGCCGACGACGTCGCCGGCGCCTTCGCCACGCTCGCCGAGGTCTGCCACTCGCGTCGTACCGATCCGCGCCGGATCACGCACGCACTGGCCGGCCGGCCCCGGGTGGCAGGGCGCAGGATCCTCGCGGCCACGCTGAGCGACCTCGCCACGGGCGCGTGCTCGGTCCTCGAGCGGGGCTACCTCCACCGCGTCGAGCGGGCGCACGGACTGCCCCGCGCGTCCCGCCAGCACCCGAGCACCGCGACGGGCGAGGCCACCGCGCACGACGTCCGCTACGCCGAGCTCGGGATCGAGGTGGAGCTGGACGGCCGACCCTTCCACGACAACGCGCGCGGTCGCGATGCCGACGCCCGACGCGATCTCGCCGAGCTCGTGGTGTCCGAGGTGACGACCGCCCGTGTCACCTACGGGATGGTCTTCCGCGACGGCTGCTGGACCGCGTCCATGATCGGCCGTCTCCTCCGCAGCCGCGGCTGGAGCGGTGAGGTCCGGCGCTGCCCGCGGTGTCCCGCAGGGCTGGATCCGGCTTAGCCGGAGTCCGCCCGGCACCAGGCGCCGGGCGGACTCCGGCTGGTGGTTCGTCCGTTCAAGAACTTTGCGGACGAGCCACCAGACCTCAGTAGTCGGTGACGGAGCGTGCGGCGAGGAGGCGGCGGAAGGACGCGACGCGCTCGGGGTCGGCCTCGCCGCGCTCGATCGCCTCGTCGAGGCCGCACTCGGGCTCGTCCTCGCCGTGGGTGCAGCCGCGCGGACAGTCCTCGGTCATCTCGTCGAGGTCCGGGAACGCCTCGATCAGCTGCTCGGGCTCGACGTGGGCCAGGCCGAAGGACCGGATGCCGGGGGTGTCGATGATCCGGCCGCGCCCCGGCAGCCGGAACATCACCGCCGAGGTGGAGGTGTGCCGGCCGCGACCGGTGACCGCGTTGACGTGGCCGGTCTCGCGGTCGGCGTCCGGCACCAGCGCGTTGACAAGCGTGGACTTGCCGACGCCGCTGTGGCCGACGAGCACGCTGGTGCGCCCCTCCAGCCGCTCCTGCAGGTCCTCCAGCCCGACGAGGGACCGGTCGGGGCCACGGCGGGTGATCACCCACGGCACCCCGAGCGATCGGTACGTCGAGAGCAGGTGCTCCGGGTCGCGCAGGTCCGCCTTCGTCAGGCAGAGCAGCGGCCTCAGCCCCGCGTCGTACGCCGCGACCAGGGCGCGGTCGATCAGCCGCGGCCGGGGCTCGGGGTCGGCGAGCGCGGTGACGACGACCAGCTGGGTCGCGTTCGCGACGATGACGCGCTCGACGGCGTCGTCGTCGTCGGCGGTACGACGAAGCACGGTCTCGCGCGGCGTCACCTCCACGATCCGGGCCAGCGACCCGTCCGCGCCGGACACGTCGCCGACGACGCGGACCCGGTCGCCCACGACGACGCCCTTGCGGCCCAGCGGCCGCGCCTTCATGGCCGTCACGACCTGGTCGTCGGCGTCCATGGCCAGCGTGTAGCGGCCTCGGTCGACCGTCACGACGGTCGCGTCGAGCGCGTCGTCGTGGGCGGGACGCTCCTTGGTCCTGGGGCGGGTACGCCGGCGCGGTCGCTCGTAGTGCTCGGGATCGTGCTCGGAGTACCGCGGCATCAGAGAAGCCCGGACCAGAAGTCCGCGAAGTCGGGGAAGGTCTTGCCGGTGGTCGCGATGTCCTCGACCTCGACCCCCGCCACCGCCGCGCCGACGATGACGCCGGCGTGGGCCATCCGGTGGTCGGCGTACGTGTGGAAGGCGCCGGCGTGCAGCTCCGCGGGCCGGATCGTGAGGCCGTCGGGGTGCTCGGTCACGTCGGCGCCGAGGCTGCCGAGCTCGGTCGCGAGCGCCGCCAGCCGGTCGGTCTCGTGGCCGCGGATGTGCGCGATGCCGGTGAGGTGGGACGGGGTCGAGGCCAGCGCGCAGAGGGCCGCCACGGCCGGCGCGAGCTCGCCGACGTCGTGCAGGTCGGCGTCGATGCCCTGCAGGCCGCGCCGTCCGTCGGCCGGGCCGGTCACCCGCAGCCCGGCGTCGAGCCGCGTGACGGTGCAGCCCATCCGGGCGAGCAGGTCGCGCAGCGCGTCGCCCGCCTGCGTCGTCGTCGCCGGCCAGTCGTGCACCGTCACCGAGCCGCCGGTGACCGCTGCCAGCGCGAGGAACGGCGCCGCGTTGGACAGGTCGGGCTCGATCGTCTCGTCGTGGGCCTCGATGGGGCCGGGCGCGACCCTCCAGCGGTCGGCGACGGCGTCGTCGACGGAGACCCCGCGAGCGCGCAGCATCGCCACGGTCATCTCGATGTGGGGGAGCGAAGGGATCGGCTCGCCGTCGTGGCGCACGTCCACGCCCGCCGCGAAGCGCGCGCCCGCGAGCAGGAGCGCGGAGACGAACTGCGAGGACCCCGACGCGTCGATGACGACGACCCCGCCCGGCACCGAGCCGTCGCCGGCGACGGTGAACGGCAGCCGGTCGCCGTCGGAGACGGCCAGCCCCAGGCCGCGCAGCGCGGACAGGATCCCGCCGACGGGGCGGTTGCGCATGTGCGCGTCGCCGTCGAACGCCACCTCTCCCGCGACCAGCCCCGCCACGGGCGGCACGAACCGCATCACCGTGCCGGCCAGCCCGCAGTCGACCTCGGCACGTCCGCCGGGGACCGAGCCGCTCAAGGGCGTCACCGACCAGTCGTCGCCGGAGGTGTCGACCACCGCGCCGAGCGACGTCAGCGCCGCGGCCATCAGCAGGGTGTCGCGCGACCGCAGCGCCCGTCGTACGACGGACGGCCCGTCGGCCAGGGCCGCGAGGATCAGGGCGCGGTTGGTCAGCGACTTGCTGCCGGGCAGCCGGACCTCGACGTCGAGCCCGCTCGGGGCGACGGGTGCGGGCCAGAGGTCGGGTTCTCGCGCTGCGCTCATGTCGGGCGGCAGTCTATGAGACGCGTCGGTCGGGACCTCCCACGTCGATTCCTCAGTGCTTCAGCAGGCGCTTGGCCGCACGCTTGCCGACCACCTTGCCGCCGGCGACGCCGGCACGGTTGACCGCGCGGGTGCCGGCCAGCGCGGCATCGCGACGCGCGTCGTGCGCGGCGTGGGCGACGTGCTGGGTGGCGTGCCGGGTGCGCCAGGCGATGCCGGGCCGGCCCTCGGTGTCGAGCGCGGCGAGCAGAAGGCCGCCGCCGATCGCGGCGTTCTTGATGAAGTGCACGAGCTCGTTGGCCCGCCGCGACTTGTCGGACTCCTCCCAGAACCGGTGGCGCGCGACGGTCGAGGGGATCAGCGTCGTGCCGAGCACGGCGGCCGACAGGCGGGGCGCCTTGCCGGCGGCGAGCGACAGACCGGCGGCCACCTGGAGCGCGCCCGCGACGCGGACCCACGTCTCCGGCTCGCTCGGCACCGGCACCCGGCCCTGCGCGGCCGTCTCCACGGCCGGAGCCATCCGATCGGTGACCGGGGCGGCCTTCGCCGCCACCTCGGGCGTGTGGGCGATGTCGTTCGCACCGTTGGCGATGAAGTACGACGCGAGCAGCGGGCGGGCCAGGAGTCTGCTGAGTGCCATGGTCGGCCGGTACCCCTCCGTCGTCGAAGCACACCTCTCGCCGCCGCGATCGTTAGATTGGTCCCATGTGCGGCCGCTACGCATCCAGCCGCTCGGCGGAGGACCTCGTCGAGGAGTTCGACGTCCTCGACCCGCGCATCGGCGAGGCCCTGCCGCCGTCGTACAACGTGGCGCCGACGGACCGCGTCTACGCCGTCCTCGAGCGCCACGACGCGCGCCAGCTGCGCGAGCTGCGCTGGGGCCTGGTCCCGTCATGGGCCAAGGACGCCTCGATCGGCAGCCGCATGATCAACGCCCGCCTCGAGACGGCGGCCGAGAAGCCCGCCTTCCGCAAGGCGTACGCCGCCCGCCGCTGCCTGCTGCCGGCCGACGGCTACTACGAGTGGTACGACACCGAGCTGCGCACGAAGGCCGGGAAGCCGGTCAAGCAGCCGTTCTTCATCACGCCGGCCGACGGCTCGGTGCTCGCGATGGCCGGGCTGTACGAGATCTGGCGCGACCGCAGCCGGCCCGAGGACGATCCGGAGGCGTTCCGCTGGACGTGCACGGTGCTCACCACCGAGGCGAGCGACGACCTCGGCCGGATCCACGACCGGATGCCGCTCGCGGTGCCGCGCGACCGCCGCGGCGCATGGCTGTCGCCGGCGACCTCGGCAGACCACCTCGACGAGCTCGTCGTGCCGGCCCAGCGCAGCGGCCTGACCGCGTTCCCGGTCTCGAGCGCCGTCGGCAACGTGCGCAACAACGACCCCGGCCTCGTGGAGCCCCTCCCCGCCGAGCGGCCCGAGCCGGTGCAGGAGACGCTGCTGTGAGCGACGAGCGCCTCATCGAGACCCCGCACGGCTCCGGCCGCCTCGTCGTACGGCGGGCGCGTCGGCCCATCGCCGCGCTGCTGCTCAGCCACGGGGCCGGCCGCGGCATCGACACCGCCGACCTGCTCGCGCTGGCCGACGCGCTGCCGCGCGAGGGCCTCAGCGTGCTGCTCTGGGAGCAGCCGTGGGTCCGGGCGGGACGCAAGGTCGCCTCGCCGCCCGCCACCCTCGACGACGGCCTCCGCGCGGCGGCGGCCACCCTCCGCGTCCGGACCCCGCTGGTGGTCGGCGGCAGGTCGGCCGGTGCGCGCTCGGCCCTGCGCTGCGCCCGCGGTCTGGGGGCGGCCGGCTGCCTGGCGCTGTCGTTCCCGCTGCACCCGCCGGGCCGGCCGGAGAGGTCCAGGCTGTCCGAGCTCGAGGGGGCCGGCGTGCCGACGCTCGTCGTCCAGGGGGAGCGTGACCCGATGGGGCGGCCGGAGGAGTTCCCCGACCCGCTGCCCGCCGGGGTATCGATGGCGGTCGTGCCCGCGGCCGACCACGGTCTCTCCGTACCCCGCTCGGCGCCGGTGTCCCAGCAGGACGCGCTCGATCTCGTCGTCGAGTCCGTGCTCGAGTGGGTCGTCCGCGACCTGGTGGAGCCCGGAGCCGACGCCGCACCCGGATAGCCGACACCTGTCCGACGCAGCCGCTGCGCGGGGTCCGGGAATGACCGCCGCCCCCGGTGCGTTCGGACCGACATGATGGCGATCATGGAGCGGCCGACGCGGCCCCGCCCCGTAGGCTGGGTGGCGATGCCTGATCCCGACCTGACCTCGCTCGCCGGCTCCGACCGAGCCGTCGACTCCCTCGACCTCGACGACATCGAGGCCGGTCTCGCCGCGACCCCCGAAGAGGTCGACCTCGAGACCGAGACCACCGAGCAGCGTGCCGCGCGCTTCGAGCGCGACGCGCTGCCGTTCCTGGACCAGCTCTACTCCGCGGCGATGCGGATGACCCGCAACCCGGCCGACGCGGAGGACCTCGTCCAGGAGACCTTCGCGAAGGCCTTCTCCGCCTTCCACCAGTTCAAGCCCGGCACGAACCTCAAGGCGTGGCTCTACCGGATCCTCACCAACACGTTCATCAACAACTACCGCAAGAAGCAGCGCCAGCCGCAGCAGGCGCTGAGCGGCGACAGTGGCGACGTCGAGGACTGGCAGCTCGCCCGTGCCGAGGCGCACACCTCGGCGGGCCTGAAGTCGGCGGAGATGGAGGCGCTCGAGCACCTCCCGGACAGCCAGGTCAAGGACGCGTTGCAGCGTTTGCCCGAGGAGTTCCGCCTCGCGGTCTACCTTGCCGACGTGGAGGGCTTCGCCTACAAGGAGATCGCCGAGATCATGGACACCCCCATCGGTACCGTGATGTCGCGTCTCCACAGAGGTCGCCGCCAGCTGCGCGACATGCTCTCCGACTACGTCGGCTCCCACGGCGACGCCCCGCTCGCGGGAGGGTCGCGATGAGCACCGACGCACACGACCACGACCACGACGAGGTCTCCACGGCCGAGTGCTCGGACTTCCTCGACCGGATCGTCCGGCTGATCGACAACGAGCTCGAGGAGGGCGACTGCGCGATCGTGCGGGCCCACATCGAGACCTGCAGCCCGTGCCTGGAGCGCTACGACCTTCAGCGCACGGTCAAGGCCCTCGTCGCGCGCTCCTGCTCCGAGACCGCGCCGGCCGAGCTGCGCGAGCGCGTCCGGGTCCGCATCTCCCAGATCCAGGTCGAGATCACCGAGCGCTGACCCGGGGTCCACCCGCTCGATTTCGGCTCGGCCCGTGTTGCTGAGACACTGGCTCGTCACCTGTACGTAGGAGGAACCATGGGCAAGACCGGCCGCAAGCGCCGCGCGCGCCGCAAGAAGGGCGCGAACCACGGCAAGCGCCCCAACGCCTGAGCGCCGACCAGCGTTCATGAGCCCCCGCCCGCCTCGAGCGGTCCGGGGGCTCACGCATGTCCGGGCACCTGTCCAGACCGGTCGCCACGGGGTTTCGGCGGATTCGCCGATTCCGCGGTGACGGTCGTCACCCGCGTGTTAGCGTCCGCGGGTTCGGCTCCCAACGTTCTCGGGCCAGACGCAGCAGAGGTCCTTCCATGGCCGTGTCCCGCTCCATCCGTCGTACCCTCGTCGCCGCGAGTCTCGCGGCCTCCAGCACCGGCGTGGTGCTCGCCGCTGTCGGCCCCGCGGAGGCCGCCACCGATTGGTACGTCGCACCCACCGGCAGCAACTCCGCGACCTGTCAGTCGGCCTCGGCGCCGTGCGCGACGGTCACCGGCGCGCTCGCCAAGGCGGCCGCCGGAGACACCATCGACGTCGCACCCGGCACCTACACCGACCAGCCGTACCTGCAGAAGGCGGTCAACGTCGTCGGCACCGGCTCGGGCGTGGTCTTCAAGGGCACCACGAGCGCGACGAACGGCTACGCGATGGCCGTCGCCGTCAGCGGAACGGTCGACCTCAGCGACCTCACCCTGACCGGCGGCCACTACGCCAGCGGCGGCGCGCTCCCGATCGTGGCCGGCAACGTCGCGACGACCGACGTCGACGTCACCAACAGCGCGGCGGCCAACGGTGGCGGCATCTACGTCTACACCGGCTCGCTGACCATGACGCGCGGCTCGGTCACCGGCAACACGGCCACCGCGACCGCGGCCAACCAGGGCTGGGGCGGCGGCATCTACGAGAACACCGGCACGACGGTCTCGCTCGACGGCACGACGGTGTCCGGCAACACCGCCGACGGCGCCGGCAAGGCGCTGGGCCTCGGCGGCGGCATCGTCGCCGCCGGCGCCACCACGCTCACGAACGCCACGCTGAGCAACAACACCGCGACCGGCCCGTCCAACACCGGCTACGGCGGCGCGGTGTACGCCGCCGGCACGACGCTCGACGCGACCGGATCGACCTTCGACGGCAACAGGGCCTCGCTCGGCGGCGCGATCGCGAACGCCAAGGCGGTCTCGCTGCACGGCTCGACGCTCGACAGCAACCAGGCGCTGGCGGGCGGCGCCTTCTACTCGACCGCGAACGTCAGCCTCACCGGCGGCGCGGTCACGAACAACGCCGCGACCGCCAACTACGGCGGCGGCCTCTACGTCACCTCCGCCACCACGCCGGCCGGACCGGTCGCCCTGGACGTCTCCGGCACCGACCTCAGCCGCAACACCGCCCCGACCGCGGGAGGCGCGATCGCCACGACCGCGACGGTGACGACCACGATCCACGACCAGGCCACCCTGAAGGGCAACACCTCGGCCAACGGCGCGGCGATCTCGAACGCCGGCACACTCACCGTCACCGGCTCGAGCATGACCGGCAACAACGCGTCCTACGAGGGCGGCGCGGTCTTCAACGGCTCGGGGGTCGCGGCCGACACCCCGACGGCGACGATCAAGGGCTCGGACCTGAGCGGCAACACCGCCGCCTTCGCCGGCGGCGCGGTGTCGACCTGGACCGCCGCCACGACGACGATCCAGAGCGGCACCTTCACCGGCAACTCGTCGTACGCCGGCGGCGCGGTGGTCAACGCCGCGACGACCAGCATCGACGGGGCGACCCTGTCCCAGAACGTCGCGACACAGGGCGGTGGCGGTGCGATCCTCAACGCCGCCAAGCTGACCCTGACCGACTCGACCCTCGACGCGAACACCGCCACCTGGGTCTCCGGCAACACCACCGGCCTCGGCGGCGCGATCTCGGCGGGCTCGAGCACGGCCAACACCACCACCCAGACGGTGGTCGAGGACGACACGATCTCCCACAACCAGGGGTACGCCGGCTCCGCGATCTCGGCCTACTCGACCGGCACCGGCGACACCAACCAGGTCTCGGTCGGCGACTCCACCATCACCGCGAACACCGCGACCTCGACCAGCGGGGCGATCCTCGCGATCGGCTCCAAGGTGAGCGTCGCCCGCTCGACCCTCACCGGCAACACCGCGGCCCAGGGCGGCTCCAGCGTGCTCTCGACCTCGGGCGCCACGGTCGGCGTCGCCGGCTCGATCATCTACGGCAACAGCGGCTCCGCCTGCAACGCGGCGGCCACCAACGGCGGCAGCAACCTGGTGGGCGGTGCCGCGACGTGCTCGCTCGGCACCGCGTCGCCGGACCCGCAGCTCGGCGCGCTCGCCGACAACGGCGGCCCCACCGAGACGCAGCTGCCCGGCCCGGCGAGCCCCGCGCTCGACAAGATCGCGGCGGGCGCCACGGCGACGATCAACGACGCGGTGACCGGCGCCCCGGTCGCTCTGTGCAACGGCACGGACCAGCGCGGCACGGCCCGCCCGCAGGGCGCCAAGTGCGACATCGGCGCCGTCGAGGTGGTGCAGGTCGCCCCGACCGTCACCGGTCCCGCCCACGTCGACGTGACCGTCGGCAGCGCGACCGATGCCACGACGTACACCGCGAGCGGCAGTCCGCTCGCGGCGCTGTCCGCCTCCGGTCTGCCGGCGGGCCTCAAGCTGGTCGACAACGGCGACGGCACGGCCACGCTGACCGGCACCCCGACCGGTCCCGGCGGCCAGGTCACCGCGACCGTCAGCGGCACGAACGAGGCCGGCACCGGCAACGAGACCGTCACCTTCGCGGTGCACCAGGCGCCCACGCTGTCCGGCCCGAGCTCGGACACGTTCACCGTCGGCCAGCAGGGTGGCCCGGACGTCTTCACGCAGAGCGGCGGCTACCCGGCCGCGACGCTGTCGACCGGCAGCAGGCTTCCCGACGGCGTCACCTTCACGCCCGGCGCCGACGGCACGACGGCCACCGGCACCATCGCCGGCACGCCGGCCGGGGGCAGCGGCGGCGACTACCCGATCACGGTCAAGGGCAGCAACGGGACCGGCCCCGACGCGTCGGCCTCCTTCGACCTGACCGTCCACGAGGCGCCGTCGCTGACCGGCCCCGGCACGGCGACCTACACCGCGGGCACGCAGGGCTCCACCGACCTCACGGTCGGCGGGTTCCCGGCACCGACGCTGAGCGCGACCGGCCTCCCGGCCGGGCTCTCGACCACTGCGCACGGCATCGCCGGCACCCCGACCGCCGGCTCCGGCGGTGAGTACGACGCCACGGTCACCGCCACCAACGGCGTCGGCGCCGATGCCAGCCACCAGCTGCACGTCACCGTCGACGAGGCCCCGGCGATCGCCGGCCCGGCCGCCGTGCGCCTGGTGACGGGCACGAACGCCTCGGTGGCGTTCGGCGCCACCGGCTACCCGGACGCGACCTTCACCGAGCGCGGCGCCCTGCCGGCCGGCGTGACCTTCGCGGACAGCGGCCACAGCAGCGCGACCCTCAGCGGCACGCCCGACGCCTCGGCGACGGGGACCTACCACGTGACGCTGACCGCCTCGAACGGCATCGGCAAGGACGCGACGTACGACGTGACCGTCACGGTCGTCCCCCCGGTCTCGATCAGCACCGCCCAGCTCGCCGGCGGCACTGTCGGCGAGGCGTACGACGCCATGGTGGTCGCCGACGGCGGCACCCCGCCGTACCGCTTCACGGTGGCGAGCGGCTCGCTCCCGGCCGGCCTGGCCCTCGGCAACGACGGCCACATCACCGGTACGCCGACGGGCGACGCCGGCACCTCGACGTTCACCGTCAAGGTGGCCGACGCCGGTGGCCAGGTCTCGACGAGGCAGCTGTCGATCACGGTGGCGAAGGGTGCGACCACGCTGGTCGCCCGTCCGATCGTGACCGTCGGGACGCTGCTCAAGACGACGACCTTCTCGGTGACGCTGACCGGCGGCCTGCCGCCCCAGCCCATCGCGGGTCAGTCGGTGTCGTTCATCGCGGGCAAGACGACCCTCTGCACTGCGACGACCGACGCGCAGGGCGTCGCCGCGTGCAACGTCGGCCTCACCGGCCTGCTCACCACGCTGCTCAACACCGGCGTCTACGCGCAGTACGCCGGCAGCACCAAGTGGTCCGGCTCGGTGGTGGGCATCCCGCTCGTCTGAGACTGTGCCCCGGCCCGCTCAGCCGAGCAGGCCGGGGTGCAGCTCGCGCAGGAAGCCGACCAACGTCAGGACGAGGTCGGCGCGGATCGACGGCGGTTCGGAGCCGAGCGCGAGGACCAGGTAGAGCGCGCGCAGGAACGCGTCCGCGTTGGCGGCGTCGGGAGCAGGAGCACCGGCGCCCGGGCGGTGGGCGACGGCCCGCTCACCGATCCGCTGGGCCCAGTCCTCGACGGTGTCGAGCGGCAGGACGCTGCGGCGGATGAGTCGTACGGCGGCGTGCGCCAGCCGGTCGGCCTCGGTGCCGGTCCACGGGAACGGCACCTCGGCGAGGACCCGGTCGCCCAGCACCTCGAGCACGGCGCGCGTCTCGGCGCGGCCGAGGTGCGGCGAGACCGCGAGCTCGCCGAGGGCGTCGGCGCCGTAGGCGATCGCCTGCACCCAGCCCTTGCCGGGGACGTGGGTGCGCAGGTCGCGCTCGGCGAGCAGCCAGGTGGCGATCCGGTCGCCCCACTCGAGCACCTTCGAGCGTGGCACCAGCGAGCGCCGGCTGTCGCGCGCGATGCAGCGGCCGAGCGCGCGCGCCGAGCCCACCCGGCGGAAGACGCCGTCACCGCCGGGTCGGACCGCCAGCAGGCCGGTCGCGATGCCGTCGCCGAGGCCGATGAGCAGGTCGTCGTACACGCCGCGGTCGATCCAGGTCGTCAGCACCGTGAGCGCGACGTCCTGGCGCAGGACGGGGTCGGCGTCGCCCAGGAGCTCGACCAGCTCGGCGGTCAGGTCGGGCAGGGAAGTGCCCTCGGGTACGCGGAACCCCGAGGCGGGCACCTCACGCCAGTCCACCGTCGACATCATCGAGCCCTCCACGGCCGAAGCATCCCCCGCGGTCATGACCCCCAGGCGGACATTGTGCCAACACCTCCCACACGCGGGGCCGCGGACCAGCAGGCAGACATGGCCTAGGCTCCGAACGTGCCGACACTCGCCGCGATCGCGCGTCGCCACACCGGGCTGGGCGAGGCGGACGTCGCCTGGCTGCAGCTGCTGCAGGCCGACTGGCAGATCATCGCTGACCTGTCCTTCGCCGACCTCGTCCTCTGGCTGCCAGACCGCGCCGGGGCGGGGTTCTGGGCGGGCGCCCAGGTGCGTCCGACGACCGGCCCGACGGCGTACGTCGACGACATCGTGGGCAACGCGATGCCGCCGGGGCGTCGGCCGCTGGTCGACGCGGCGTACGAGCTGGGGCGGGTCATGCGCGAGGGCGACCCGGAGTGGCGCGACGACGTGCCGGTGCGGGTGGAGGCCGTGCCGGTGCGCCGCGAGGGCCGGGTCATCGCGGTCATGAGCCGCAACACCAACCTCCTCGGCATCCGGACGCCCAGCCGTCTGGAGATCAGCTACCTCCAGTCGGCCGGCGACCTGAACAAGATGATCGCGGCCGGCACGTTCCCCGCGCCCGGCCAGCGCAGCGACCACGCCGACTCGCCGCGTGTCGGCGACGGCTTCCTGCGCGTGGACGCCGCCGGCCGGGTCGTCTACGCCAGCCCGAACGCACTGTCGGTCTACCGCAAGCTCGGTCTCACCGACGACCTGGCCGGCCACCTGCTCGCCGACCTCACCCGCGACCTGGTCCCGGCCCGCTGGCGGCCTGACGAGGAGACGCTGAGCGCCGTGCTCGGCGCCCGGGCGTCACGCGACATCGAGTTCGGCACCTCCAGCGCGCCGACCACGGCGGCCGCCGAGGGTGCGGGGGAGGGCGCGGTGCTGATCGTCCGCTCGATCCCGCTGCGCACCGGCACCGAGCACGTCGGCGGTCTGATCCTCCTGCGCGACGTCACCGACCTGCGCCGGCGCGACCGCGAGCTGGTCAGCAAGGACGCCACCATCCGCGAGATCCACCACCGGGTGAAGAACAACCTGCAGACGGTCGCCGCCCTGCTGCGCCTGCAGGCCCGTCGGATCGGGCCCGGCGACGCCGCCACCGCCCTCCAGGAGGCCGTACGACGTGTCGGCTCGATCGCGATCGTGCACGAGACGCTCAGCCAGGCGGTCGAGGAGACCGTCGACTTCGACGAGATCGCCGACCGGCTGGCCCGGCTGGTGACCGACGTGGGAGCCGCCGAGGCCTCGGTCCGGGTCCGTCGCGAAGGTCGCTTCGGGGTGCTCGACTCCGAGCGGGCCACGCCGGTCGCGATGGTGGTCATGGAGCTGATGCAGAATGCCGCCGAGCACGGCTACGGCACGGGCGAGGAAGGGGTGGTCGTCCTGGCGGCCGCGCGCGAGGACGGCACGCTGCGGATCCGGGTCGAGGACGACGGTCGCGGTCTGCCCGCCGGCTTCGACCTCGACACCACCAGCAGCCTGGGCCTCTCGATCGTCCGAACGCTGGTCGAGTCCGAGCTGCGCGGCACCCTCACGATGGGCCGCGCCGAGCGCGGCGGCACCCTCGCCGAGGTCGTCGTCCCCCTGGACTGACCAAGCTGACCAAGCGGCGCTGCCCGACCGATCCAGTCGAGTGCCAGCGCGGCAGCGACGACGCGCTCGCGCCCAAGAGAAGAGTCAGACGGGTGTGCGGACGCGGGCGCGGGCGTTGCGGCGCTTGAGCGCGCGGCGCTCGTCCTCGCTGAGGCCACCCCAGACACCGTGGTCCTGCCCCGCCTCCAGCGCCCACGCGAGGCACTGCTCGCGCACGTCGCAGCGTCGGCACACCTGCTTGGCCTCCTCGATCTGGAGAATGGCCGGTCCGGTGTTGCCGATCGGGAAGAACAGCTCCGGATCCTCATCGAGGCATGCGGAACGGTGTCGCCAATCCATGGGTGGAGATGTCCTCTTTCTTCGCCAATCGCCCGTGCTTCCCGGGCATGCGTGAAGCCGCAAAAGTGAACGGTTTCACGATCGCGACTACAGGTTTCCAAGGAAACGGGCGTGAATCAAGGGTTGACGCTGGTCGGATGCATCACAGATCGGTCCGCTCGGTTCAAAACGGCCGGTCCGAACTGCCCCCGGGGCCGAGGCGCCGTGGGTCGAGCGGTCCAGACTAGCGCGATGGCACTAGGGTGTCCCGGTGCCCGATTCGGACCCGACCATGCACGGCCCGCCGCCGTTGCTCGTGGCGGCCTCCCTCGCCGCGCTCGAGGGACTCGCCCTGCTCGCCGGCGCGGTCCTGCAGCTGGCCCACCTCCGGTCGGGGCACGTCTCGCTCGGCGTCGCCCTCGCCGTCTTCTTCGCTGCGTACGGCGCCCTGCTGATCGCCTCGGCGTTCGGGCTGCACCGCCGGCGGACCTGGCCGCGCGGTCCGGTGCTGTTCAGCCAGCTGATCATGCTCGGGTTGGCCTGGGGCCTGCGCGACCACGCCCTGCTCGCCGTCGGTGTCGCGATCGTCGCGGTCGTCACCATCGCGGGGCTCGTGCACCCGTCCAGCATCGACGCCCTGGAGGCCTCGCGGCGTCAGGACTCCGACTCGAGCGACTGACGCAGCTGCGCGAGGGTCCGGCTGAGCAGCCGGGACACGTGCATCTGCGAGACGCCGATCTCCTCCGCGATCTGCGACTGCGTCATGTTCTTGAAGAAGCGCAGCAGCAGGATCTTCTTCTCCCGCGGGGGGAGGCCCTCGAGCAGCGGACGGACCGACGCCCGGATCTCGACCTGGTCGAGACCCTCGTCCTCGACGCCGATCGCGTCGAGCATGCTCGGGCCGGCGCCGTCGTCGTCCCGGTCGCTGGCATCGAGGCTGAGCGTGGAGTAGGCGTTGCTGGACTCCAGCCCCTCGACGATCTCCTCGACGGTGCAGCCGATCGCGTCGGCGAGCTCGCGCGGCGTCGGGGAGCGACCGAGGCTCTGGGTGAGCTCCGCGGTGTTGCTGCTGATCTGCATCCGCAGCTCCTGCAGCCGGCGCGGCACCCGGATGGCCCAGCCCTTGTCGCGGAAGTAGCGCTTGATCTCGCCGAGGATCGTCGGCGTGGCATAGGTGGAGAACTCGACCCCGCGCTCCAGGTCGAAGCGGTCGACGGCCTTGATCAGGCCGATCGTGCCGACCTGGACGAGGTCCTCCATCGGCTCGCCCCGGTTGCGGAAGCGCCGGGCGCAGTGCTCGACCAGAGGCAGGTGCAGCTGGACCAGGGCGTTGCGCGAGGCGTCGCGCACGGCGTCGGAGCTGTCGGCCCCACGCAGCTCGGCGAACAGCTCGGCGCTGCGCCGCTTCGTCTCGTCGACCGTGTGGGGCGGTCGTTCCCCCCGCGAGATCGTCGTCATGACGGCGGTCTCACGCGACCGCGGGCTCGAGCGAGGACGTCACGACGAGGCGTACGGCGTACGCGCCCGGCGATGCCTTGATGTCGGCCTCCGTCGTGAGCGTCGCGAGCACCTGCCACCCGAAGCTCTCGTAGTCGGGGCTCTCGGGGGTGCGTGCGGCGCCGGTGATGGTGAGGGTGAGGCGGCCGGGGTGCAGCTCGAAGGAGCACACCAGCTCGGTGCCGGCGTCGGCCTGGTCGAGCACCATGGCGACGGCCTCGCTGACGGCGATGCGGAGGTCCTCGATGTCGTCGAGGGTGAAGTCGAGGCGGGCGGCCAGGCCGGCGGTCAGCGTGCGCAGCACCGACACGAAGGCGCCGTCGGCGGGAAGCCGCAGCTCGACCCGCGAGTCGGCGCCCGTCTCGTGCGATCCGCTGATCGCCACACTGCTGGTGTCAGACATCTGATCCTCCGCGGTTCGGTGCTTGGTCCGAGCGTACGACAACGGCCGCACCCCGTGGGGTGCGGCCGCTGCCGATTTTGCTCAAGCCGTTCTGCGGTGTGCTCAGCCGTCAGATCAGGTTGTTGAGCACGGTGGTCAGGTCGCCCAGACCGGTGGTGCCGAGCAGGTCGCCGAGGCCGAGGGCGTTCAGCACCTGGGTGAGGAGACCCTGCAGGTCGGACGCGCTGGGGATGCCGCCGCCGTTGAGGGCGTCGCACAGCGGCTGCGCCTGCGGCGCGGCGCTGCAGAGCTGGCTGATCGGCAGGCTGGTGCTGCCACCGGGGATGAGACCGGCGAGGGCGTCGCAGACCGGCTGCGGGACGCCGGCGTCGCACAGCGCCTGGATCGGGCTGGCGGAGGTGGTGCCGCCGCCGGAGCCGCTGCCGCGGTGGTTGTTGACGCAGACGTTGTGTGCACGACGGGCACGGTTCAGCCAGCTCTTGGCCTTGCGGACGTGCTTCTTGGCGGCCCGCACCTTGGCGGCGTGGTGGCGCGCGTGGTGGTTGCGCTCGATGCGCTTGAGGCTCTGCGAGGCCTTGCGCAGGTTGCGCTTGGCCTGGTTGACCCGTCCCTGCTTGGCGGCACACGGGCTCGCCTTGGCGACGGTGCGAACGGCGGCGCTGTGGGCCGGCGCGGCGGTGGCGGTGGACGTCGTACCGACGGCCAGGGCGACACCCAGGGCGAGCGCAAGGCTCACCACGATCTTGATCAGGGCGCGATACATCGCGGCTTCTCCCTCCAGTGGATGAACCGCCGCGCCCTCCCATCGGCGTCGGTCGGCGCTAGCAACTATGGGGGCAGATCGCCGTTCGCGCAGGAGAATCGAAAAAGAAGTACGGCGCCCGCCGCCAGAGGGCGGCGGGCGCCGTCGCGCCGGGTCGAGATCAGGCCTTCTTGGTCTCCCAGAAGATCTTGGCGATCTCGTCGATCTTGGCGAGCAGCTGGTCGGCGACGTCGGCGTCCAGGCTGCCCTTGGTGCCCGTGGCGCCGGCGAGCTTGGTGGCCTCGTTGACCAGCGTGTGGAGCTGGGGGTACTTCTCGAAGTGCGGGGGCTTGAAGTAGTCGGTCCACAGCACCCAGAGGTGGTGCTTGACCAGCTCGGAGCGCTGCTCCTTGATGAGCACGGCGCGCGTGCGGAAGTCGGGGTCGTCGCTGTCGTTGGCCTTGGCGATGATGGCCTTGACCGACTCGGCCTCGATGCGGGCCTGGGCCGGGTCGTAGACGCCGCACGGCAGGTCGCAGTGCGCGGAGACCTCGATGGTCGGGGCGAAGAGACGCTTGAACATGCGGATCCTCTCAAGGGGTCGTAAGGAACAGGTTCCTGCTCTCACTGCGACACTACTCGGCATGCGACGTGGGGCAATGGGGGGTCGGGAGGGCGGTTCCGGGGGACTCGTGCCACTCGGCCTCGCGGTCGTGCGCGGCGACTCGATGCTGCCGACGCTGAGGCCGGGGGACCGCCTCCTGGTGAGGTACGGCGCCCGCCCGTCGCCCGGCGACGTCGTCGTCGCGAGGTACGCCGACGGCGTGGTCGCGGTCAAGCGTGCGACCGAGCGACGGGAGCACGGCTGGTGGCTGCTGGGCGATGCGCCGCCGGAGCTGGCGCCGCACGCGGTCGACTCGCGCCACCGGGGCGAGATCCCGGAGGCCGACGTACTGGCCGTGGCGATGGCGCGGGTGTGGCCGCGGCCGCGACGACTGCGCCGAACCGTGTGACTCGGGTCATGGTGGGACCGGCCGGCCGGACGCAGGGGGTGTGGGAGACTCTTCCCCCGTGGCCGACGATGTCCCTACCTCTCACCCGCGCGCCGGAGAACCGGTCTTCGACCTGCACCTGGGCGGGAAGCTCGCGACCGTAGCCACCGCCGAGGTCGGCACCCGGGAGCAGCTCTCGCTGGCGTACACGCCCGGTGTCGCCGAGGTGTGCACCGCGATCGCCGAGGATCCTTCGCTGACGCGCCACTACACGTGGGTGCCGAACACCGTCGCGATCGTCACCGACGGCACCGCCGTCCTCGGGCTCGGTGACATCGGCCCGTCCGCCGCGATGCCGGTGATGGAGGGCAAGGCGGTCCTGTTCAAGCAGTTCGGCGGCGTCGACGGCGTGCCGATCTGCCTCGACACCACCGACACCGAGGAGATCATCGAGACCGTGGCGCGGATGGCGCCCAGCTTCGGTGGCATCAACCTCGAGGACATCTCCGCGCCGCGGTGCTTCGAGATCGAGGACCGGCTCAAGGAGCGCCTCGACATCCCCGTCTTCCACGACGACCAGCACGGCACCGCCGTCGTCACGCTGGCGGCGCTCACCAACGCGCTGCGCCTGACCGGGCGCACCCCCGAGTCGACCCGTGTCGTCATCTCGGGCGCCGGCGCGGCCGGCGTCGCGATCGCCAAGATCCTGCTCGCCGCGGGCGTGAAGGACATGGTCGTGACCGACCGCAAGGGCGTCGTGTGCTCCGAGCGCACCGACCTGACGCCGGTCAAGCGCGAGCTCGCTGCGATCACCGCCGACGTCAACGGGCGCTCCGGGACGCTGGCCGACGCGTTCGCCGGCGCCGACGTCTACATCGGCGTCTCGGGCGGCACGATCCCCGAGGAGATCGTGGCCACCATGGCCGACGACGCGATCATCTTCGCGATGGCCAACCCGACGCCCGAGGTCCACCCCGATGTCGCCCACCGCCACGCCCGGATCGTCGCGACGGGTCGCTCCGACTTCCCGAACCAGATCAACAACGTGCTGGCCTTTCCGGGCATCTTCCGGGGCGCCTTCGACGCCAATGCCACGGCGATCACCGAGAACATGAAGGTGGCTGCCGCGACCGCGCTGGCAGAGCTCGTCGGTGACGACCTCCGCGAGGACATGGTCATCCCGACGCCGTTCGACCCCCGGGTCGGGCCGGCCGTCGCCGCGGCCGTCGCCGCCGCCGCGCGCCGCGACGGGGTGGCTCGGGCCTGAGAAGCGCCCGATAGGTTGGACGCATGTTCGCCGTCTACGCCGAGTCGTTCAGCACGGAGAGCCCGCTCGACGGGCTGACCATCGGGGAGCGCCCGGACCCGGTCGCCCCGGAGGGATGGGCGACCGTCACGGTCAAGGCCGCCTCGCTCAACCACCACGACCTCTGGTCGCTGCAGGGGGTGGGCCTGAAGCAGGAGGCCCTGCCGATGATCCTCGGCTGTGACGCCGCGGGCCACGACGAGGACGGCAACGAGGTCGTCGTCCACTCGGTCATCTCCAGCCCCGACTGGACCGGTGAGGAGACCTTCGACCCGAAGCGGTCGCTGCTCTCCGAGCGTCACCAGGGCACCTTCGCCGACAAGGTGGTCGTGCCGCGGCGCAACATCGTCCCGAAGCCCGCCTCGCTGTCGTTCGAGGAGGCCGCGTGCCTGCCGACGGCCTGGCTCACCGCCTACCGCATGCTCTTCACCCAGGGCGGCCTGAAGGCCGGCGACACCGTGCTGGTGCAGGGCGCCGGCGGTGGCGTCGCGACCGCGCTGATCGCCCTCGGCCGCGCTGCCGGTCTGAAGGTGCTCGCCACCAGCCGCGACGAGGGCAAGCGCGCCAAGGCGCTCGAGCTCGGCGCGCACGAGGTCTACGAGTCGGGGGAGCGCCTGCCCGCCAAGGTCGACGCGGTGATGGAGACCGTCGGCCGCGCGACCTGGCAACACTCCATCCGCTCCCTCAAGCCCGGCGGCAAGCTGGTGATCAGCGGTACGACGTCCGGACCCAAGCTCGACGACGCGATGCTGACCCACATCTTCTTCCTGCAGCTCAGCGTCATCGGCTCGACCATGGGCACCCGCGACGAGCTGGCCTCCCTGGTCACGATGCTCGACGCGACCGGGGTCCGGCCGCTGATCGACCGCACCCTGCCGATGGAGCAGGCGCGCGACGGCTTCGCGGCGCTCAACTCCGGCGACGTCTTCGGCAAGGTCGTCTTCACCCGCTGACCAGCCTCCGGGCGGCCGCGGAATCCGCTTGCCCGGCGCCGGTCCGTGTCGCAGCATCGGGGCATGGACCTGCGCATCGTGACCGCAGCGCAGCGGCCCGACCTGAAGGCGCAGTTCGCGACCGACGGCCTCGACCCGTGGCCGACGTACATGGGCATGGACCCGATCGGGGAGCTCTACTACTCCGACGTCCGGACCGCGCACCCGGAGTACGTCCTGCTCGCCCACGACGCCGCCGCTCCCGACCAGGCCGTCGCCCGCGCCTACTGCGTGCCCTTCTCGTGGGACGGCGACCCGGTGGCGGGTGAGCTCCCG
Organism: Nocardioidaceae bacterium; assembly: GCA_009780515.1. Lineage (GTDB taxonomy): Bacteria > Actinomycetota > Actinomycetes > Propionibacteriales > Nocardioidaceae > Nocardioides. The sequence goes on from WQZX01000014.1 coordinate 51,351, forward strand.
GTCGACGGCTGGGACGGCGTGATCTGGCGGGCGGCGCGTGACCGCCAGCTGGGACGTGCGCCCGACCTGGTGTCGGCGCTGGAGATCACGGTCGCCGCGGACCTGCTCGGCACGGGGCTGTCGGCGGTCATGCTCCGGGCGATGCGGGACAACGTCTCCCGGCTCGGCCATCGGGACCTGGTCGCGCCGGTCCGCCCGAACCACAAGCACCTGTCGCCGCGGATGCCGATCGACCGCTACGCCGCGCTCACGCGGAGCGATGGGCTGCCGCAGGACCCCTGGCTCCGCGTGCACGTCCGCGCCGGCGGTCGCATCGTCGGCACCACCCCGCGCGCGATGGTCATCCCCGGCACGCTGCAGGAGTGGCGGTCCTGGACCGGGCTGCCGTTCAACGAGTCCGGCGACGTCGAGGTCCCCGAGGCGCTGGCACCCGTCCACTGCAGCGTCGAGCAGGGCCATGCGGTGTACGTGGAGCCCGGCGTCTGGGTTCACCACCGGCTCTGACCGGCAGTCGTCCTAAAGGATTCGCGCGATGTCGGTGGTCTCGGGAACGATGTGCATGTCGAAAAGCGAGGGTCTGGTCCGTGGATCAGGTGAACGCCTTTCCGCTCACCCACCGACCCGAGGACCTGACATGACTGCGCCCATCGAGGACGACCTCTCCCCGAAGGACTACGAGATCTACGACGCCGAGCTCGAGGCGGAGCTCGCCAGCGGTCGCACACCGCTCGTCATCAAGCTGCTGGTGGCCGCCACGTTCGTGGTGATCCTCAACGAGACCATCATGGTCAACGCGCTCTCCAAGCTCGAGGCCGACTTCAAGATCTCCGACAGCACCGGTCAGTGGCTGTCCTCGATCTTCATGCTCACCATGGCGGCGGTGATCCCGCTGACGGGCTGGTTCCTCCAGCGGGTGAGCACCCGCACGGCGTACGCCTCGGCGATGATCACCTTCTGCGTGGGCACGCTGCTGGCCGGTGTCGCGCCGACCTTCGGCATCCTGCTCGTCGGCCGCGTGATCCAGGCGAGCGGCACCGCGGTGATGATGCCGCTGCTGATGACCACGCTGATGACCGTCGTGCCGATGCAGGACCGCGGCCGCGTGATGGGCAACGTGACCCTGGCGATGTCCGTCGCTCCGGCGCTCGGCCCGACCGCCTCCGGCCTGATCCTCCAGGTCGGCTCGTGGCGGCTGATCTTCTTCGTGGTGCTGCCGATCGCGCTGGTCGTCGGCCTGCTCGGCTTCCGGCTGCTCGAGAACGTCGGTGAGGCGAAGAGGTCGCCGGTGAGCTGGGTCAGCGTGGTGCTGGCCGCCGCCGGCTTCTCGAGCCTGGTCTACGGCCTCAACCGCGTGGGTCAGGCGAGCTGGGCGGAGCCGACGATCTTCATCGCCGTCGGCGTGGTCCTCGTCGCCGTCTTCGTGCTCAACCAGATCCGGCTCCAGCGCTTCGGCACCCCGCTGCTCGACATGCGCGCCTTCAAGCACGCCACCTTCACCAAGTCGCTGATCCTGATGGCCGTCGCGTTCATGGGCTTCTTCGGGTCGATGATCCTGATCCCGCTGTACCTCCAGACGGCGGTGCGCGGGCTGTCGCCCCTGCAGGCCGGGCTGATCGTCATGCCCGGCGGGCTCGCGATGGGCCTGCTCGGGCCGCAGGTCGGCAGGCTCTACGACCGGTTCGGCTCGCGACCTCTGGTGATCCCGGGAGCGCTCGGCCTGGTGGCGATGCTCGCCGCGCTCAGCCAGGTCAGCATCACCACGCCGTACTGGCTGATCATCGTGGTCCACGTGGCGCTGATGACCTCGCTCGCCGCGATCTTCACGCCGGTCTTCTCACTGGGACTGGGCGACCTCCCGCCGCAGCTCTACTCGCACGGCTCGTCGCTGCTCGGCTCGCTGCAGCAGGTCGCCGGTGCGATCGGCACGGCACTGCTGATCATGATCTCCAGCAACCAGGCCAAGAGGGTCGTCGAGGCCGGCCTCACGCCGGACCACCCCCGGCCGTCCCACGCGCTCGAGGCGCAGGCCTTCGTGAGCGGGATGGAGCATGCGCTGCTCGTCTCCGCGGCGATCAGCGTGGTGGTCGTCGTGATGGC
>WQZX01000015.1 GCA_009780515.1 Nocardioidaceae bacterium
ACCGAAGTCCGTGGAGGTGACCCAGAGCGGAGAGCCCGCGGAAGCACCGCAACCGTTCTGCTCCTGGGTAGAGACAGCGGTGCTGGTCTGCTGAGAACCAACCGCGCTGTCGAAGCCACCGGCAGAACCGGCAGCGGGGGCAACGCCCGAGGCGTTGTTGTCGAACTCGCCACCGCAGGTGCCGAAGTCCGTCGAGGTGACCCACAGCGGGGACCCGGCGGACGAGCCGCACGAGTTCTGCTCCTGGGTGCTGACGGCCGTAGAGGTCTGCTGCGATCCGATCGCCGCGCCACCGTAGGGGTAGCTCGATGACGGAGGCTCCTCTCCGGCAGCCGACGAGGCGGCGGCCGGGCTACCTGCACCGGACTCCTGGCCGTTCTGGCCGGACTGGAGTGCGGTCACCGGCATCTCGGTGCCGACGTACTGCGAGCTCGACGACGTACCGCCCTGAGGGACGGACGAGCCGGGCGCGCTGCCGGTTCCGGGAACGCCGACGCCCGAGGACGTCGGAGCCGGTACGACGGGGGTGCTTCCGGCCGGCTGGCCGGTCGCGGTGATCCCCGACGGGGTGGTGGCGACGGCGACATCGGTGCTCGGAAGCGAGCTCGATGTCGTCGGCGGCGGGTCAGAACCCTGGACAGCGCCGGTGCCCGGCGCGGTGTTGGGCTGGGCCTCCGGCCCGGACTGACCCGCGGATGCCTCGTGCATCGGCCGAACGTCGAGCGGGCGGACGGTGTGACCACCGCCCCCACCCCCGACCTGGACCGGAAGCACGGAGCTCACCAGCGCGAGTGCGTTGGCGACGGGATTTGCGTTGGTGCTGCCCGAGATCTGCCCGATGGGCAGGGTCCCGAGCGGGGTGGAATCCAAGACCGGCTTCGCGACGGACATCACCGTGTTCAACGGTGAGCTGCCGCTCCACAGGCCTCCGGCCATCAGGTGGCTGACCAGTGCCATCGGACCGCCACCAGTTGCGCTGGTGACCGCGTCGAGGACCGGACCGACTCCCGGAACCGGGAGTCCGCCGACCGGCGACGTACCAAGCGGTGCCGTTCCCAGCGGTGCAGTACCCAGCGGAGACGCCGAACCGAGGGGCGTCTTGGCGAGTACGGCGGCCACGGGGGCCAGCAGCGAGCCGTGCTTGACGGCCTGCGGGGTGGTGCTCTCCTTCGTGGTGGGTGCCGGGGCCGGAGCCGCGGCGGGGTTGGTGGTGTTGTCGTTCGCCGCAGCAGGAACCGCGGTCGGCGCCGCAGTCGTGCCGGAAGCGGCGGGGGTGGTGGAGGCGGCGTCGGCGGGTGCGGACGTGGTCGACGGCGTCCCGGTCGCGGTCGGGCCGCCGAGAGGCCCGTTCGCAGTGGGTGCCGCCGGCGTCGTCTGCGTGCCGGCATCCGTTCCCTGGTCGGTTGCGGGGGCACTGACCGTGCCGCCGCTGGAGTCGCCACTCGTGGCGCTCATGGATGAGCTCGATGTCTCGGTCGTCTGTGTCGCGGCCGGGCTCTCCGCCGGTGTGGACGCCGTGGACGGAGCTGCTGCACCGGCGGGCGCAGAGGTCGGCATTGCCGCCTTCCCTGCGCTGTGCAGCAACGTGTTCACGGTGTCGGTCACCGGCTTCGTGGCCTGGTCGACGGTCCGGACGAGAGAGGCACCAGAAGCGCTGTCGCTACTCGGGGACGGTGTCCCCGTGTCGTCGGCGTGCGCGATGCCCGTGCCGAGGGCGATGAAGCCCCCGGACATGGCGAGCGCAGCCAACGTCCTTCTGACCATGCTCCAACGGAGCTTGTCTGCCATCTCTTGCTCCAGATTGATTGGATGTGAGGCGCCGAAGCGCCACTGCCTGTCGCGCGGGCATGCGAAGAGCCCGCAGCGCGGCGATCAATCCGGAGAGTGGCCGGGAAGGAAGTTCGGGGACCCGGGCATCGTGAAGACGTCGGACCGGATGGTCGTCAGTCCGGACGTGCCCGGAAGCTGGTTCGAGGTGAGGTCGCCCGCGATGCCGCCGGAGGCGCCGCCGGCCGCGCCCGCCGGGGAGCCGCCACCGGCCTGTCCGGAGGCATCGGCCGGCACCTGCGCGTCGTACGACGTGGAGGCGGTGTCGGTCGCGACGTGACCGCCGGCCATCGACCCGGTCAGTGCCCGCGGCGCGGCCAGGCTGACGACGTGCGGCGCACCGAGGACGGCGGTGCCGCGGACCGCGGCACCCGGCAGGTGCTGGACGGCTGCGGGCCCGACGCCCAAGTGTCCCTGGACCGGCGCCACCGCGTCGGACGACGGCACCGCGGAGGCGCCCGCCGGCACGTACGGCGACTGGCCGAGCACCGTGTCGACGGTCTTCTGCAGCTGCGGGCTCACCCCGTCGAGGTGGTCGAGGGCGGTGTCGGTGGTGCCGTCGAGACCGGCGAGGAGCCGGGCGAGACCGAGGCGATCCGCGATCGGCCCACGGGCCAGAGCCGTGAGCCGGTCGGTCAGCTCGCGCGCCGTCGCCGTCGTCGTCTGGACGGTCTGGTCGAGCAGGGCGAGGACTCCGTCGATCACGGACGGCACCAACGGCCGCCGGGTCGATGCGGGGGTCCCGGTGGGAGCGGTCGTGGGGCCGCCGTACGTGCCGGCCGGTGCCGTGGCGACGCTCGACGCCGGGGCGGAGCCGTCTCCCCCTCCGGTAACGGCGAGCATCGTACGAGTGACCCCGGCGGCGATCGCCCCCACCGGGTTGGTCGACCCGACGACGGCGGCATGGGGGGCCGCCTCCGCCGGATCGACGCCGGGAACCGCACCCTCGGTGCTCGAGGGCGGGATCGTCTGGGTGTCGGTCTGGGGGTTGGTCTGGGGGGCCTGGCCGATCGGCGCCTGCGTCTGCGCGGGCGGCGCGTCCTGGCCGGGAGTGGCGGTGACCGTGGCCTGACCGGCGGGAGCGCCCGGAGCCGGCGCCTGCTGCGCCGGAGGCTGCTCGACCGGGGCCGGCTGCACCGGGGGCTGCGGGGCCGGCTGCGACACCGGCGGTTGGGGAGCCGGCTGCGAGACCGGGGGCTGCGGGTTGGCGTCGTCGGCCGGGGCGGCGGGGGACACGGTCGCCGCCCCGGCCGACGTCGTGGTCTCCCCGGCCGGGCCCGCGACGGAGGTCGCCTGGTCGCCGGCCGGGGAGTCACCGGTCGCGGCGCAGGCCGCGGTCACGGTGAGGATCCAGTACAGGAGGGTGACCCCGAGTGCGCCCACGACCACGACAGCGAGACGGACCGCGACCCGGGCGAGACCGCCCGGCGCGTCGTGCGCCTCGTCAAGACCGCGCAATGCGGTCGCCGTGACCGAAGACATGAGGATGTCGCCTTCCCGAGAGGGAGGTCCGACGGGTGCGCCGATAAGCAAGAGATCGCGGCACCTGCGGGACCGATTATGGATGAGTAATGGATTTCGGTGTACTCACCCGGGAGGCCGTGCGAAACGGGGCGCACGCAGGCGCCATCGATGCACAAACCCCCAGTCCCGGGGCCGATCGCGCTCGGTTGCGACACGGGGTCGCCGCTTTCGGCTGGAGCCGTCAAACCCTCGGCGAGATGACGGATCCTTCGGTAACCGGGACGCTACACCTGCGTTCGGACAGATGTCTAGACCCTTCATTAGTCGAGTTATTGCGCGTGTCGGAATCCCCCTGAGCAGCCCTTTTTCGGCCGCGCTCGAAATATCGACAATCGGGCTGGTATATCCCTCGACGAGCTCTCGTGGTCTGCGGCGGCGCGACCCCCGCGGAGCGGCCTCGCTAGCCTTGACCCATGCCGAGCGTGCGCCCGATCTCCGCGACCGAGCACCACGACTACCTGACGACCCTGCCGTCGGCGAGCTTCCTCCAGACCCCCGGGTGGGCCCGGGTGAAGAGCGAGTGGCGCGCCGAGTCCGTCGGTTGGTACGACGACGCGGGCACCCAGGTGGGTGCCGCCCTGGTGCTCTACCGACAGCTGCCGAGGCTCAAGCGCTACCTCGCCTACCTGCCCGAGGGGCCGGTGATCGACTGGGAGTCCGAGGACCTCGGCGCCTGGCTCGACCCGCTGGTCGCGCACCTCAAGAGCCGGGGCGCGTTCGCCGTACGGATCGGGCCGCCGGTCGTGACCCGTCGTTGGACGGCTGCCCAGGTGAAGACCGGCATCGCGGAGCCCGACGTACGCCTCCTGTCGCAGCTGCCGCCGACCGACCGTCCCGCCGCCGGCGCCCGTGCGGTCAGCCAGCTCGTGGACCTCGGCTGGCGCCACCAGGGCGTCGAGGGAGGCTTCGCAGCGGGTCAGCCGCAGTTCGTCTTCCAGGTCCCGCTGACCGACGCCGACGGCAACGCCCGCACCGAGGACGAGGTCCTCAAGGGCATGAACCAGCTCTGGCGACGCAACATCAAGAAGGCCGCCAAGGAGGGGGTCGAGACCTCGCTCGGCGACCGCGGAGACCTCAAGGCCTTCCACGACCTCTACGTGCACACCGCGCAGCGCGACCACTTCACGCCGCGGCCGCTGTCCTACTTCGAGAGGATGCACGACGCGCTGACCGCCGAGGACCCCGAGCGCTTCCGGCTCCACCTCGGCCGCCACGACGGCGACCTCGTGGCCGCGACGATCGCGATCCGGGTCGGCCAGCACGCCTGGTACTCCTACGGCGCCTCGTCCACCGAGAAGCGCGAGGTCCGCGGGTCCAACGCGGTGCAGTGGGCGATGATCCGCGACGCGCTCGCCGCCGGCGCGACCGTGTACGACCTGCGCGGCATCACCGAGACGCTCGACGCCGACGACCCGCATGTCGGCCTCATCCAGTTCAAGGTCGGCACCGGCGGCGAGGCCGTCGAGTACGCCGGCGAGTGGGACCTTCCGATCAACCGGCCGCTCTACAAGGCCTTCCAGATGTACATGGAGCGCCGATGAGCCTCGTCCTCAACGTCGACGGACCCCGCTGGCGCGACCACCTGTCCGCCGTCGCGGCCGCGAACCCCGGCATCGTCCCGGTCGCCAAGGGCAACGGCTACGGCTTCACGCTCGGCCGCCTCGCCCGCAAGACCCGGTGGATCCGCGACCGCGGTCACGAGGTCGGCGCCCTCGCCGCCGGCACGTACGACGAGGTGCCCGAGCTCGAGCAGCGCTGGGACGGAGACCTCCTGGTGCTCACGCCGTGGCGCCCGTGGGTCCCGCTGCAGAACCGCAACCTGATCCACACCGTCAGCCGCCTCGAGGACCTCGAGCGCCTGCTCGCGCTCGAGCCGCGGGCCCGCTTCGTGCTGGAGCGGATGACCAGCATGCGCCGCCACGGCATGTCCGCGAGCGAGCTCTGGGCGGCCGGCGAGCTGCTCCGCAAGCACCCCGGCGCCCGCGCCGAGGGCCTCGCGCTGCACATGCCGCTCGCCGCCGGAGGCCACTACGGCGAGGTCGAGCGCCTGGTCAACGACTACGTCGGCGCATCGGTGCCCGGCGAGCGTGCGGCCACGATCTGGGTCAGCCACCTGACCACCGGTGAGCTCGGCCGCCTCCGCCAGGAGTACGCCGACTTCACCGTCCGCCCGCGCATCGGCACCGCGCTCTGGCTCGGTGACCGCGGCGCGCTCCGCGTCACCGCCACCGTGCTCGACGTCCACCCGATCGACCGCGGGGAGCCCTACGGCTACCGCGGCCGCTCCGCACCGCGCTCGGGTCACCTGCTGGTCGTCAGCGGCGGCACCGCCCACGGCATCGGCCTCGAGGCTCCCGTCGGCGACCACTCCCTGCGCTCGCGGGCGAACAGCATCGCGAGGGGCGGGATGGACGCAGCGGGGTTCGTGCGGTCGCCGTACACCGTCGGGGGGAAGGTCCGGCTCTTCGCCGAGCCGCCGCACATGCAGGCCTCGATGCTCTTCCTGCCGACCGGCGCGCCCGTGCCGTCGGTCGGCGACGCCGTCGACGTACGGGTCCGCCACACCGCCACCACGTTCGACGAGGTCGTCATCGACTGATCAGCCCGTCGCACTCTGCGTCGGCCTCGTGTCCGGGCCTCTCACCCTGGGATCCGGCCTGCTCACCTGATCGAGGCTCGCCCTACCCGACGAGAGCCCCCGACGAGGTGCTGATCGGCTGATCTGGCTCGGCGTCCGCCGTCGGCTCGACGCGGTACATGTCGCGCAGGATCATCACCACGAGGTAGACCTCCCCGACGACGCGTACGACGATGCCGAGCCAGTAGAAGCCGGCGTTGCCACCGCCCACCGGCGACAGGTAGCCGCCGAGGAACCACCAGATGGTGCAGAAGTAGAAGACCTCGCAGGCCTGCCACACGATCTGGTCCCGCCAGCGCGGCCGCGCCAGCGCCGCGAGCGGGAGCAGCCACAGGACGTACTGCGGCGAGTAGACCTTGTTGACGATCAGGAAGCCGACCACGACGAGGAAGCCGAGCTGGGCCAGGGTCGCCCGCTCCGCGCGCAGACCGAGCACCAGCACCGCCACGCACCAGCCTCCGAAGACCGCCCAAGAGACGTGGTTGACGAGGCCGGCGGAGAAGTTCGCCCCGGACGCCTGGTCGACGAGCTGCCACAGCGAGCCGAGGTCGGCGGACCGGGTCGCGTTGGACGCCCAGAAGACCTTCCACTGCGCCGCCCCGGTGAGCAGGGCGGGCGCGTTGACCACCAGCCACGCGACCGCCGCGCTCGCGACCGCCACGGCGAGGTGACGCCATCGGCGCTGCCGCACGCACAGCACCAGGACGCCGCCCAGCAGGAGGAGCGGGTAGAGCTTGGTCGCGGTCCCGATGCCGATCAGCACACCGGTCAGGAGCGGTCGGCCGCGCGACCACGCCCACAGCGCACCCGCGACGGTCGCGACCGCGAGCAGGTCCCAGTTGATCAGGCCGGTGAGCAGCAGGGTCGGGGACAGCGCGAAGATCGCGGCGTCCCAGGGCCGCCGCCGGTCGACGCGGGCGAGCAGCCACGTCGACAGCAGGGCCAGCGCGGCGAAGCCGACCGCGTTCACGAGGGTGAAGATGTCGAGCTCGCGCTGGACCGACGGGTCGCCCCAGAGCTGGTCGACGGGCTTCTCGGCCCGAGCGTCGACGTCAGGCGAGCCGTCGAGCCAGTGGGTGACCCAGGCCGTGCCCCAGGCCCAGTACGAGATGCCGACCGGGTACTCCATCACGTCGTACCGTGCGCGGGTCTGGGCATCGGAGCTGTAGGGCCACTTCAGCTCGGCGAACCCGCGCGGCACGTACAGCGGCCGCAGGTCGGTGTAGCACATGTGGGAGTAGGTCCAGTCCTGGTCCTTGCCGGTGGCGAGGGCGCAGGGCGCCTTCTGGACCAGGCCGAGGCTGAACACCACGGCCGTCAGCAGCAGCAGGACGCGGGTCGGCGTCCACCAGCGGTGCGGCAGCGCGTGCTGGCCCATCGGGCCGCCGACCGCCCCGCTGAGGGCGCCCACCACCCCGTCGTCGAGGGTGGGGTGGACCTGCTCTTCCATCGGCGGCGACTCTGCCACGTCAGGGATGTGTGCCGGGCGGATTGCCGTTCGCCCCGTTGTTGCCCCCGCCACCCGCACCACCCTGGTTGCCGGCTCCCGGGGAGGGCTGGCAGCTCGGCGGCGCAAGTGCCTGCGTGCACGGGTCCGTCGGGGGCGCGCTGGTGGTCGCCGTGGCCGACGGCGAGGAGGCCGCCGTCGTCGTCTGCTGCGCGGCCGCCGACGACGTGGTCTTCGTGGGCTTCGGGGCCGTCGTCTTGGTCGGCTTGGGGACCACCGGCGCGTGACCGGCGACCGGCGGGGTTCCGGTGACCCAGGCCGGTGGCGGGAAGCTCTCGATCGGGAGGCCCGCCATCTCCTTCTGCATGATCGCCAGCCAGGTGTGGGCCGGATAGGCGCTGCCGAAGTACGACGGCAGCCAGCCGTCCAGTCTTCCGTTGCCCTGGCCGCGGACGTACATCACCGCGGTCGACAGCTGTGGCGTGAAGCCGGCGAACCAAGCCGACGAGACCTGGTTGAGGCCGTTGGTCGCCGTACCGGTCTTGCCGGCGGCGGGGCGGCCGAGCGCCAGCGCGGCGGTACCGGTGCCCTTCTGGACCACCTGCTGCATCGCGTAGCTGACGTCGGCGGCGATCTTGGGGCCCACGGCACGGTGCGTGGTGACCTCGTGGTGGTAGCGCACCACGCCCTTGGCGTCGACGACCTTCTCGATGATGTAGGGGTCGGCCGCGACACCCTTGTTCGCGATGGTCGCGTAGGCGTTGGCCATGTTGATCGGGCTGACGGTCTCCGACCCGAGCGCCACGCCCATGTTGGCCTCCTGGCCGGGCGTGTGGTCCGGGAAGCCGTACGCCGGGTTCGCGGGCTTCGCCGGCGGGACCCCCATCGCGTTGGCCATCTTCACGATCCGCTGCGGCCCGTTCGGCGTCACGACGGTCATGTTCGCGAAGGCGGTGTTGATCGACTGCTCGAGCGCGGTGAGCAGGCTGACGTGCGCGCCGTAGCTCGTGTGCTGCTCGTTGGTGACCTGGGTGCCGTCGGGATAGGTGTACGGCGCGTTGCCGTCGAAGGTGTCCTTCAGCGACCAGCCCGACTTGAGGGCGGCCGCGAGCGCGAACGGCTTGAAGGTCGAGCCGGCCTGCCCGCCGAGCTCGGCCCAGTTGAGCTGGGACAACAGGTAGTCCTGGCCGGCGTAGAAGCCGCGCACGGCACCGGTGCCGGGCTGGACCGTGGCGGCGGCGACGTGCAGGCGACGGGGACCGAACCCCTGGGGCCGGACCGCCTTCACGCCCTGCTCCTCGTCGCGCATGTCCTTGCGGTTGAACGTGGTGGTGACCTTGAGGCCGCCGCCGTCGATCTCCTGCTCGCTGAAGCCGAGGTCGAGCAGCTGCTGCTTGACCATCGTCAGCAGGAAGCCGCGCTGGTCGCCGAGCCGGTCGCTGGCCTTCTGCTTGGGGAACTTCGGCAGGTGGCCCTCGGCCTTGTCGGCCTTGCCCGGGTCGGCGGTGCCCATGGAGACCATGCCCGAGAGCACGTAGTTGTAGCGCGCGAGCAGCGCTGCCCTCGCGTCCTTGCCGCCCGACGGGTCGAGCCCGTTGGGGTCGTTGACCAGCGAGGCGAGCACGGCGGACTGACGGAGGTTGAGGTGCTTGGCGTCGACGTTGAAGTAGGCGTGGGCGGCGGCCTGGATGCCGTAGGCGCCCCGGCCGAAGTAGACGGTGTTGAGGTAGCCCTCGAGGATCTTCTGCTTGCTCAGCTGCTGCTGGATCTTCAGCGAGAGGATCGCTTCCTTGATCTTCCGCTTCCAGGTGCGCTCCTGGCTCAGGTAGAGGAGCTTGACGTACTGCTGGGTGATCGTGGAGCCACCCTGGGTCGCGTTGCCCTGCGCGTCGCTGAACGCCGCACGCAGGATGCCCCGGGGATCGATGCCGTGGTCGGTCCAGAAGCTGCGGTTCTCCGCCGCGACCACCGCGTCCTTCATCGTCTGCGGCATGTCGGCGTAGGAGATGGCGTCGCGGTCCTGGACCGCGAAGTCACCGATCTCGGACTTGCCGTTGGCGAAGTAGACGTGGGTCGTCTGGGTCAGGTACGCGGCGTTCGGGTCGGGGATGTCGATGCTCTTGTAGGCGACGATGAATCCGCCGATCGCAACCAGGGCCCCCACCAGGAAGACGATCAGCGCCCACAGCGACAGCCTCTTCAGGCGCGACTTCCAGCCGCGCTGACGAGTCGAACGGGATCCGCGGCCGGCGTGCGACCGCGGCTTCCGACGGTTTCCTTGGGGCGAAGACACGCCGATCAGGGTACGCAGGCAACACCAACCGCGTCTCATCGTCGGCGCGGCCGGACCCCTCCACCGTACGACGGCCCGCCGACGCGGACGCCGTACGACGCGCCCGTCCGGGCCGGTCGGAACGCACGCGAACGACACTCCTGATCCATCGGGAGTTCACGTTCCGCGGATATATCGGTACGATAGATCGCATGGCACGGCGCGGAGACACCATCGAGCTCGCGGTCCTCGGACTGCTGCACGAGGGTCCGATGCACGGCTACGAGCTGCGCAAGCGCCTGAACCTGATGCTGGGTTGGGGGCGCTTGCTGTCCTACGGCTCGCTGTACCCGGCGCTGAAGAAGATGCTGCGCGGGAGCCTGATCTCCGAGGTCGGCGCCACTGCCGTCACCTCGCGGCGCCAGCGCATCACCTACCAGCTCACCGACGCGGGCCGGGCCGAGTTCGAACGGCTCATGTCCGAGGTCGGTCCCGCTGCGTGGGAGGACGACAACTTCGACATCCGCTTCCGGTTCTTCTCCTCCACGGACATGGAGATCCGGCTGCGTGTGCTGGAGGGGCGTCGCTCCCGCCTGCAGGAGCGGCTGGACCGGGTCCAGCGCGAGCTTGCGATGACCCAGAAGGAGGTCGACCGGTACGCCGCCGAGCTCCAGCGCCACGGCGTCGAATCGGTCGAGCGCGAGGTGCGGTGGCTCTCCGAGCTCATCAACGCCGAGCGCGGGACCCCCACCGACCAGACCGGGTCGCAGACGTCCCCGACGAGGCCGTCCGCCGCCCCGGTCACCAACGACTGACACCACCACGGACCGCGAGGTGCTCCCTCGCACCTGCAACAGGAAACTAGGAAGGACACCCAATGGGTTCGGTACGCGTAGCAATTGCCGGCGTGGGCAACTGCGCCACGTCTCTCATCCAGGGCGTGCACTACTACCGGGACGCCGACCCGGCGAGCACGGTTCCCGGGCTCATGCACGTCCAGTTCGGTGAGTACCACGTGAAGGACGTCGAGTTCGTCGCCGCCTTCGACGTGGACGACAAGAAGGTCGGCAAGGACCTCTCCGAGGCGATCAACGCCTCCGAGAACAACACCATCCAGATCTGCGAGGTGCCGACCCTCGGCGTCGAGGTCCAGCGCGGTCCGACCCTGGACGGCCTGGGCAAGTACTACCGGATGACGATCGACGAGTCCTCCGCCGAGGCCGCGGACGTGGTCAAGGTCCTCAAGGACAACGACGTCGACGTCCTGGTCTCCTACCTCCCCGTGGGCTCCGAGCAGGCCGACAAGTTCTACGCCCAGTGCGCCATCGACGCCGGCGTGGCCTTCGTCAACGCCCTCCCGGTCTTCATCGCCTCCGACCCCGAGTGGGCCAAGAAGTTCGAGGACGCGGGCGTCCCGATCGTCGGCGACGACATCAAGTCCCAGGTCGGCGCCACCATCACCCACCGCGTGATGGCGAAGCTGTTCGAGGACCGCGGCGTGACGCTGGACCGCACCTACCAGCTCAACGTCGGCGGCAACATGGACTTCAAGAACATGCTCGAGCGCGAGCGCCTGGAGTCGAAGAAGGTCTCCAAGACCCAGGCCGTCACCTCGAACCTGACCGGTCCCCTGGCCGGCCTGGTCGACAGCAAGAACGTCCACATCGGCCCGTCCGACTACGTCGCGTGGCTCGACGACCGCAAGTGGGCCTACGTGCGCCTCGAGGGTCGCGCCTTCGGCGACGTCCCGCTGAACCTCGAGTACAAGCTCGAGGTCTGGGACTCCCCGAACTCCGCCGGCATCATCATCGACGCGGTCCGCGCGGCGAAGATCGCCAAGGACCGCGGCCTCGGCGGCCCGATCCTGCCCGCGTCGGCGTACCTCATGAAGAGCCCGCCGGTGCAGATCGAGGACACCCTCGGTCGCGCGCAGCTCGAGGAGTTCATCGAGGGCGCCTGATTCCTGGCGCCAGAACGCCACCCGCGAAGGGCCGGTCCCCGGAGAGAGGACCGGCCCTTCGTCGTGTTTTCGGCGACCGCGAGCGGCATGACGCTTGACTCACGCTGAACCAGGAAGTTGAGTGACTGGAATTGTTGCTCGCGTCACACCGGCGCAGACGAACCAGGAGCCCGCATGTCCACTGTCAGTCCCCCGACACCGTCCGTCCCCCGGTTGGTGGTCCCCGGCGCAGCGCTGCTGCTCTTCATCAGCAGCTTCCTGCCGTGGTACCACGCAACGGCCACGATGGCCGGAATGTCCGAGAGCGCACACCAGAACGGCTGGCACCAGATCGGCCCCGTCATCTGGATCCTGGCCATCTTGGTGATCGCGTTCTCGGTCGTCGGACTGCTCGGCGTGCTTCCGCTCGACCAGCAGAGGACCGACCTCGTGACCGTCGGCCTGAGCGCCCTGACGATCCTGTTCGGCGTCGCGACCTGGTCCGTCACCGCCTGACCGGTCGACCCGTCGTCCGCCGGCTTCGGCAGCACCCGCATCAGCATCTCCGCCGATCCGGGCTGGGGTCTCTACGTCGGCCTGGTGGCGCTCATCGCGCTCGCGGTCGGAGCGGCCATGACCTTCACCTCCGGCAGTGCTCAGGCCGCCGCGCCGGGCTTCCCGAGCACGGGTGGCACGCCTCCGCCCCCGCCGGCACCTCCCACCCCTCCGCAGAGCTGAGCGCCGGCTGAAGCACGGCGACCGCCCCGGGTGACCTGGTCACCCGGGGTGTTCTGCGTCTGCGGCCAGGAGCGCGAACGAGACGAGCCAGTGCGTCGCCATGATGTCGCCGCCGACGATCTGGCCCTCGACCGAGGCGACCTGCTCCGCGGTGGCGCCCGCGATGCGCCGCGCCGCCGCCTCGTCGACGTACGGCGCGAGCAGGCGGAGCTGCCACGCACGGCTGAGCGCGAGACCGAGCAGGTGGGCGCCCTTGCCGTCGGACGGATCGCCGACGGCGGGTACGACGAGCAGCGGGTCGCCGGCGTGCCCCAGCCGCGGCAGGTACATCGCCAGCCAGTCGCCGAACGCGCCCGGCTCGAGGACCCGTCTCATCAGGGCGGCGGTGCAGAGCGCGGGAGAGAGGAAGTCCTCGCCGGACGGCTCCCAGGCGACGGGGTGGTCGCGCTCGTCGGCGTACCACTCGAGGGCGCGGCGCTCGACCAGCTCGACGACGTCGCGGCGGCCGAGGGCGTCGTACGCCTCGTGGCAGAGCAGCAGCGCGAACGCGGTGTTCGAGTGCACGCCGTGGCGGACGGGATAGGTCAGCCGCGGCAGCCAGTCGAGGAGGTTCGTGGCGGCCGCGTCGGCCACGAGGGCGGTGGCCTCGCGCCAGCGACGGGCCTCGGGCAGGGCGCTGCCGCGCACCGCCGCGGCCAGCATGGCGGCCCAGGCCCAGCCGTACGGGCGCTCGAAGCCCGGCCGCGCCCGGAGGTACGCCGCCTCGACCTCGCCGTTCGCCAGCGTGAGTCGTCCGTCGAGCTCGGCGACCAGGCCGTCGCGCGTCTCGGCCTCGAGGTGGTCGCCCGCCTCGCCGAGCAGCCGTACGCCGGACCACTGCATGTGCGCCGAGGAGTGCCAGTCGACCGAGCCGTGGAACGCCGGGTGCAGGCGCTCCGGCGTCACGTCGCAGTCGCCGGGCCCGGTGGAGACGTGCCCCGAGATCCACGGGTACGGCGTGCGCAGCACCCTCAGGACGGTGGCGGCCCAAGCCGCGGCGTAGCCGGCGTCGGCGTCGGCCACCACCGCGATCAGGCCTCGGCCTCGGCCTTGACGCGCTCGAGCGTCTGCCGGATGCCGGCCCGCAGCTCGTCGGTGAACTTCGCCTGGCCGCCCAGGACGAGCTTGGTCAGGATCATCGACAGCCCGGAGACGCCCTCGGGGGTCTCGCGCCGCTCGGTCAGCCTGGTGCCGGTGGCGGTCGGCTCGAGCTCGAAGGCCCACACCGTCTTGTTCTCGTTGATCCGGAACGCGAACTGACCGGTCTCGGTGTCGCTGGGCGGGTTGAACCGGACCACCTTGCCCTTGGTCGGCCACCGCTTGAAGCCCTGCCGGTTCAGGTTGGCGAAGGTGGCGCCCAGGCGGACCTCGCCGCCCTTGACGGTGGAGCGCACGACCTGCGGGCTCCACTTGGCCATCCGCGGGACGTCGCTCACGAGCGACCACACCTTCGCGGGCGGCGCGTCGATCTCGATCGAGTCCTCGATCAGCTTCTCGTAGCTCTCAGCCATGGCGGTCACCCTATTGCCCCGGGACCGCTGGCGGACACGCCCGTGTGGAACAGGGGCCGCCCTTCACCACGGTGGCCCCTGTTCCCCCGAGTCGGACGGCGCAGCGCGCCACGACCCGACACTGCCCCGGACCGGCGGGCCTCAAACCGACCGGGCGGCCCACCACTCCTCGAGGGCGGCCGTGGCCGCCTCCTGGCTCATCGGTCCGTTGTCGAGACGCAGCTCGAGCAGGAAGGAGTACGCCTCGCCGACCTCGCGGCCGGGCCCGATCCCGAGGATCTTCATGATCTGGTTACCATCGAGGTCGGGCCGGATGGAGGCGAGCTCCTCCTCCTCGGCCAGACGCGCGATGCGGACCTCGAGGTCGTCGTACGTGCGGCGGAGGCGGTCGGCCTTGCGCTGGTTGCGGGTCGTGCAGTCGGCGCGGGTCAGGATGTGCAGCCGCTCGAGCTCGTCGCCCGCGTCGCGGACGTAGCGGCGCACGGCGGAGTCGGTCCACTCGCCGGAGCCGTAGCCGTGGAAGCGCAGGTGCAGCTCGACCAGGCGCGCGACCTGGTCGACGAGGTCGTTGCTGAACTTCAGCGCGCGCATCCGCTTGCGGGTGATCTTGGCGCCGACCACGTCGTGGTGGTGGAAGGTCACCGAGCCGTCGTCCTGGAAGCGGCGGGTGCGCGGCTTGCCGACGTCGTGCATGAGCGCGGCGAAGCGGGAGACGAAGTCCGGCTCGCCGCCGAGCCGGTCCTCCTGCGCCATCGCCTGCTCGAGCACGGTGAGGGTGTGCTCGTAGACGTCCTTGTGGCTGTGGTGCTCGTCGCGCTCGAGCCGCAGGGCCGGCAGCTCGGGCAGCACCCGGTCGGCCAGGCCGGTCTCGACCAGCAGGGTCAGCCCGAGCCGTGGGTACGGCGCACAGACCAGCTTCACCAGCTCGTCGCGCACCCGCTCGGCCGAGACGATCTCGATCCGGTCGGCCATCTCGGTCATCGCGCGCACGACGTCGGGGTCGACGTCGAAGCCGAGCTGGGCGGCGAACCGGGCGGCCCGCATCATCCGCAGCGGGTCGTCGGAGAAGGAGTCCTCCGGGGTGCCCGGCGTCCGCAGCACCCGGTTGGCGAGGTCCAGCACCCCGCCGAAGAGGTCCACGATCTCGTGGGACGGCAGCCGGACCGCCATCGCGTTGACGGTGAAGTCCCGACGACCCAGGTCACCGGCCAGGGAGTCGCCGTACCGGACGGAGGGCTTGCGGCTGTCGGCGTCGTACGCCTCGGAGCGGTACGTCGTCACCTCGACGACCCACTCGCCCTTGCGACAGCCGATCGTGCCGAAGTCGCGGCCCATGTCCCACCACGCGTCGCCCCACTTGCGCAGGATCCGCTCGGTCTCCTCGGGCAGGGCCGAGGTGGTCAGGTCGAGGTCGTTGGAGCGCCGGCCGAGCATCGCGTCACGGACCGGACCGCCGACCAGGGCCAGCTCGTGGCCGGCGTCGGCGAAGATCCGGCCCAGGTCGTTGAGCACCGGGCCGATGCGGTCGAGCTCGGCAGCGACCGCGGCCTGCACGTCGACCAGCCGCAGCGGTTCGCCAGAGGCGGGGAGGTCGGCGTCGTTCACGGGCGAGAAGTCTAGGTGTCGTGAATCGGGAGTGCTCGGACGGTTCGCGTGCGCGGGATGCGTGCACCGCGTGCGCCGACCGTTCCACGATCTTCGGTTCACGACACCAGGCAATGCCCGCCGGGCCGCCGTCCGGCCTGCCGTGCGGTCGATCGCGAGGGCGCCCCACTACTCTCATGGGGTGGCTGAGGGCAGGTGGGCATCGCGTGCTGCCACCGCTCTGCTCGGCGGCCTGCTGCTGAGCGCCACCGCCGCAGTGCCGGCCGCCGACGCGGCGCCCGCCGCCCACGCGGCCCACGCCGCTCCAGCAGCCCGTGCCGCCTCCGCCGAGCCCCGGGGGGGCCCGCACCGCGCCGGCAGCGGCAACGACTCGCCGCTGCGCATCGAGATCACCGACCTCACCCCGGGCACCCTGCCGCGACAGGGACCGGTGCAGGTCACCGGGACGATCACCAACACCGACCACGTCACGTGGCGGCACATCACCGTCTACCCCTACCTGAACACCACGCACTGCATGGGCCTCGGCGCGTGCCCGGGACCGATGCAGTCCGCGAGCGCGCTCGCCACCGGCGCGAGGACCGACCCGGACACCCCGGTCGGCGAGCGGCTCGTCGACGCCTCGGCGATGCAGTCGATCCCCTCCATCGCGCCCCAGCAGTCGGTGACGTTCAGCCTCACGATCTCCCAGCAGGTCCTCCGCCGCGAGCTCCTCGATCCACAGCCGGGCGTCTACTGGTTCGGTGTCCAGGCCCTGGGTGACAGCCGCACGACGCCACGCGACCTGGTCGCCGACGGCCGCGCCCTGACCTTCCTGCCCTACGTCCCGGCCGGGTACGGCGCGACCGGCCGCGGGCAGCGGCCGGCATCGGTGGACACCGCCGTCGTCGTACCCCTGCGGGCGCCGGTCCGCCACCTCCGCGACGGTCGCATCGCCGGCGCGCGCGCATGGCTGCGGGCACTCGGCGAGAGCGGGTCGCTCGGCGGCCCGCTGGCGGTGGGCCAGGCGGCCGGCGGGCTGCCGGTGACCTGGCTGGTCGACCCGGCCGTGCCCGACGCCGTGCGCCAGCTGTCGCTCGGCAACCCGCTGCGCCTCGTCCCCGCCCCCGGCCAGAGCTCGTCCTCGTCGCCGTCGCCGTCGACGTCGCCGTCGGCCACCGGGCTCGCCAGCGGCACCAGCGGCACCGCGAGCGCCGGACCGCTCGCCTCCGCGGCCGGCTCCTGGCTCGACGAGGTCCACCGCGCGCTCGGCACCGGCCAGCTCCTCACCCTGCCGTACGGCGACACCCAGCTCACCGGCTCGGACCTCACCCGCCGCCTCTACTCCCTGGCCCGCGCGCAGCGCAGCGTGCTCGACGACTGGAGGCTGCACGGCCGCCGGGCCGTCGCCAGCCCCGACGGCTACCTCGACCCCGACGGGATCACGAAGACCGACGACCACAGCATCCTGCTGCTGGGCGACGGCATGGTCGGCGACTCCGTAGGCGTCGGCTCGGTCGACGGGCACGCCGTCGCGGTCACGTCCACCGGCGCCGCCTCGGGCGGACCCGGCCCCGACGACCGCTACTCCGCGGTCTCGATGCGACAGCGCATCCTCAGCGAGGCCGCGGTCCGCGTCCTGTCCGGCGACGACCGGCCCCTCGTCGTCCAGCTCCCGGGGCAGATGGGTGCGGCCGGCGCGACGTCGTTCTGGTCCGGCCTGAGCCAGTCGTGGCTGCACCTGACCTCGGTCAACGCGGTGCTCCACCACCAGCGGACCGAGGTCGCCCGCGCGGCCCTCCGCTACCCGGCCTCCCACAGCGCGCACCAGGTCTCGCCGAGCACGCAGCGCGCGGCGCTCCACCTCGTGAAGGCCGGTCGGCTGCTGCAGTCGATCCTGACCCTCGACACCGACCCGGACAGCGCGAACGACCGGCTCGCGTCCCGGGTCACCGCCGAGGCGCTGACCGGGACGTCGTACTCCCTGGGCAGCGACGCCGACGCCGCCGGACGGCTGGAGCGCTCGCGCAGCTCGCTGGCCGACCAGCTCTCGAAGGTGAGCATCAGCGCGCCTCCCGGCGTGACGCTCTCCAGCTCGGAGGGCAGCTTCGCGGTCAGCGTGACCAACAACCTCGACGTACCCGTCACGGTGGCGGTGGCGGCCACCGCCGAGGGGGCGCACGTGCACAAGAGCGCGCCGGTCGCGCTCGCCGCACACTCGCGCGCCTCGGTGCGGCTCGACGCGCACACCAACGGCCCTGGCGTGCACAACATCCGACTCACGCTCACCGACAAGGACGGCCAGCCCATCGGCGCCACCGCGACGGTGCCGGTCAGGTCCGGCACGGTCGGCTTCGTGATCTGGATGATCATCGGCCTCGGCGCCGCCATCCTCTTCGTCGCGATCGTGGTCAGGCTCGTACGCCGGCTGCGGACCGGCCGCGGTGAGGCCGCATGACCGGCGCCCACCGCGCGACCCCCGGCGCACCCGCCCTCCCCCGGCCCACGGCGCCGGCCACCGCCGCCGACCCGGCCGCGGGCACCATCGCCGACGGCAGCGCCGCCGACCAGGACTCGGCCGGCGGCATCCTGACCAGCAGCGCGATCATGGCGGCCGGCACGGCCTTCTCGCGCGTCAGCGGCTTCCTGCGCTCGGCGTTCCTCGCGGCCGCGCTCGGCGCCAGCGTCCACGCCGACATCTTCACCGTGGCCAACACGGTGCCGAACATGCTCTACATCCTGCTGGCCGGTGGCGTCTTCAACGCCGTCCTCGTGCCCCAGCTGGTGCGGACCATGAAGACCGACCCCGACGGCGGCAAGGCGTACGTCGACCGCATCGTCACCCTCGCGTTCTGCTTCCTCACGGTGGTGACCGTCGTCCTCGTCGCGGCGGCGCCGCTGGTGATGCGGCTGCTGCTCTCGCACAAGTACGCCATGCCCGACATGGCCGGTCAGCGCGAGTCGGCGATCGCGTTCGCGCGCTACTGCCTGCCGCAGGTCTTCTTCTACGGCATGTTCGTGCTCGTCGGGCAGATCCTCAACGCCCGTGGCCGCTTCGGTCCGATGATGTGGGCGCCCATCGCCAACAACGTCATCTCGGTGGCGGTGCTGGTCGCCTACCTCGCCCACTACGGCGCGGCGACCCCCGCGCAGCAGGAGCTGGGCTTCAGCAGCAGCCAGGAGATCGTGCTCGGCATCGGGTCGACCCTCGGCATCGCGGCGCAGTTCCTGCTCCTGCTGCCCTACCTGCGGGCGGCCGGGGTCCGGATCCGGCCACGCTTCGACTTCCGCGGCACCGGTCTGGCCCACACCATGCGGCTCGGCGTGTGGACCGTGCTGTTCGTGATCGTCAACCAGATCGCGTACGTCGTCGTGACCCGACTGGCCTCGGGCGGCACCGCCGCGGCCGACAGCGGCACGGGCATCACCATCTACTCCAACGCCTTCCTCGTCGTGATGGTCCCGCACTCGATCATCACCGTCTCGCTCGCGACCGCGATCCTGCCGCGGCTCTCGCGCTCGGCCGCGGCCGGCGACACCGGCGCGCTCGCCCGGACGCTGTCGAGCACGATGCGCACGGCGCTGGCCGTCGTCGTACCGTTCGCCGCGGTTCTGCCGATCATCGCGCTGCCGATGGCGCAGGTGATGTGGGGGCACGGCGCGACCTCGGCCGACTACTCCCGCTACCAGTCGACGCTGTCGCTGTTCGGCGTCGGGATCGTCTTCTTCACCGTGCACTACCTGACGCTGCGCGGCTTCTACGCCGTCGAGCGCAACCGCACGGTCTTCTTCGTGCAGTGCGTGATCTCGGTGGTCAACATCGTCGCGGCGGTGTACCTCGTCCGCGTCGCCAACGCCGACGACACCTCGGCGATGCTCGTCGTCGCCTACACCCTCGCGTACGCCATCGGGTCGGCCGTCTCCACGACGGTGCTGATCCGGCTGCTCGGCACCCGCAACACCCGGCCGTGGGTCGGGTACGTCGTACGCCTGCTGCTGGCGACCGCGATCGCCACCGGTATCACCTGGGTGATGGACGTCGTCACCGGCGACACGCTGTGGGAGCTCAGCTCCTCGACCGGCTGGATGGTCGCGGCGATCCGGATGATGGTCGACCTCGGCGTCCTCGGGGTGGTGCTGCTCGCCCTGGCCGCACCGTTCCGGCTCACCGAGGTCACCACGGTCGCGGACATGCTCGGCCGGCGGCTCGCGCGGCGCTGACGGCGGATGAGAACTCAGGTCCGGCCCACCTAGTATGAGTGACGTGGCGCTGCCGACCCGGCCAGGAGATGTGCTCGCCGGTCGCTATCGCTTGATCGACCTGCTCAGCGAGAGTGGCGGCGGGCGGTTCTGGCGAGCCCACGACCGGGTGCTCGAGCGCTACGTCGCCCTCCACGTCATCCCCGAGGAGGACCCGCGCGCGCCCGGGCTGGTCGACGCCGCGCGCGCGTCCGCCACCGTGCTCGACCCCCGCATCCTGCGCGTCCTGGACGCCGAGACCCGCGACGGCCGCTGCTACGTCGTCAACGAGTGGGGCACCGGCACCTCCCTCGACCTGCTGCTCGCCAACAACGGCCCGATCGGACCACGCCGCGCCGCCTGGCTCGTGGCAGACGTGGCCGGCGCGATCCAGCGCGCCCACACCGCCGGGGTCGCCCACGGCCGGCTCAATCCCGAGAACGTCCTCATCGACCGGTTCGGCGCCGTCCGGCTGATCGGGTTCTGCGTCGACGCCGCGCTGCACGGCCTGCCAGGCGGCCGGTTCGAGGTCGACCTGGGCGACCTCGGCGGGCTCCTGTACGCCGCCCTCACCGGCGCCTGGCCGGGGCCGTCGACGTCGCTGGTGACGTCAGCACCCCGGCGGCACGACGAGATCCTGTCTCCACGACAGGTGCGGGCCGGCGTACCGGGACAGCTCGACGAGCTGTGGCGTGCGATCGCCGAGGAGACGGATCCTCAGGCGCGGCGGCGGCACTGGCTGCACCGGCGTACCAGTGGCTCGCCGCGGCTGGACGTCTCCACCGCCCAGGCGGTCAGCGAGGCGCTGGTGGAGTTCGTCGGCGATCCGTCCGGCATGCCCGAGGCGCTGGCCGCGACGGTCCTCCCCATCAACCAGGTCCGCCCGGTCGACCTGCCCGCGGTCTCCGACCCGGTGGTGCGCGACGTGGATCCCGACCCCGTCCCCGAGGTGGAGCCCGAGCCCGAGCCGGTCACCGAGGAGACCGACCTGCCCGAGCCGGGTGCCGACCCCGCCGACTCGATCCCGCTGGTGACGGACCTGCCGACGGAGCCCGGCATGCCGGTGTTCGGCGACGGGGAGGACGTCGAGTGGCTGCGCGCGCGGAGCACGCCCCCACCGCCGCCACCACCGTTCGAGGACCCGCCCGAGCGGCCCTTGTTCGCGCCGGACCCGCCGGAGGGTCAGCCGCTGCGGCGGCCCCGCACCGACGTACCGGCGCCGCCGACGACGGTCCGGGCCCCCTCCGAGCAGCCGCTGGACCACCCTCTCGACGGCCGGGTCGCGACCGGCGAGATCACCGGCTTCTGGCCCTGGGACCACGATGCCGAGATGCAGCGCGAGCGCGACCGGCCCGACGAGGACCAGGTGCCCGGTCGCAGCTGGCTGCGGCTCGGCCTGGGCGTCCTGGTCGCGCTGCTGCTGCTCTTCGCGGTCGCGATCGCGTTCAACCTCGGGCGCGGACGCACCCCGCTCGGTAGCAAGCCGGACAGCTCCAGCAGCCCGTCGAGCTCGCCCAGCAGCGTTCCCGCGGTCCCGATCCGGGGGGTGCGCGCGACCTCGTTCGACCCGCTCGGCGGTGGCGACGAGAACGGCATCGAGGCCCCCCGGGCGGTGGATGGCGACCCGTCGACGTACTGGCCGACCATGACCTACCTGCAGCAGTTCGGCCCCGGCGGCCTCAAGAAGGGCGTCGGGCTGGTCCTCGACCTGCGCGACGTCCACACCGTGACCGACGTGGACATCCGCTTCGTCGGCGCTCCGACGTCGGTCTCGATGTACGTCAGCGACAGCCGGCCCGTGTCCGCACCCGCAGGTGCTCCGCTCGCGCACGGCACGGCCGCCTCCACCCGGCTGACCCTCACGCCGACCGGCGACGCGACCGACCACGGCCACACGACCGGCCGCTATGTCCTGCTCTGGCTCACCCGGCTGCCACCGGTCCCGGGCGGGTTCCGCGGCGAGATCTCCGAGGTGGTCGTGCATGGCCACTGACGAGACCGCCGACGAGGACCTGCTGGCCGCGCACGTCGACGGCGACCGAGAGGCGTTCGCGACACTCTTCGCCCGCCACCGCGAGCGGCTCTGGGCGGTCGCGCTGCGCACCACCGGTGATCCCGAGCTGGCCGCCGACGGCCTCCAGGAGGGGATGATCGCCGCGTTCCGAAGGGCTGACTCCTTCCGCGGCGACGCCCGCGTCACCACCTGGCTGCACCGGGTCGTCGTCAACGCCTGCCTGGACCTGCTCCGACGGCGGTCGGTACGTCGTACCGACCCGTTGCCCGACGACACCGACCGCCTCGACCGCCTCGGGGGCGGCGACCGGGTCCGTCCGGGCGAGGCGAGCGATCCCGCCGACCTCCAGGTACGCCGCGAGCGGCGTGATCTCGTGCAGGCGGCGCTGCTCCGCCTGCCCGACGAGCAGCGGGCGGCCGTCGTCCTGGTGGACATGGAGGGCTACCCGGTCGCCGAGGTGGCCGTCATGCTCGACTGCGCCGTCGGCACGGTGAAGAGCCGCTGCTCGCGCGCCCGCGCGCGCCTGGCCGTCCTGCTCCGCGGCCTCCTCGACGAGGACGAGACCGAGGTCACCGCGCCCTCGGGGAACCCACCGGCGCCGCGGACCGTCCGATCGGAGACACCGCGGGCACCCCCCGCCGAGCCCGCGCCCGCCGACTGACCCGCACCCCGTCCCGACGTACAGGAAGCACCGTGACCACCTCCGACGACTCCGGTCCCCCGCTCCGCCCCGAGCGCGAAGCAGCGGTACGCCGCCTGCTCGGCTCGACCGGCGACGCCGAACCGATGCCGAGGGAGGTCGGCGCGCGCCTGGACGCCGCCCTGGACGACCTGGTCCGCGAGCGCTCCGAGGAGACCGGTGCACGCGTCGTCGACTACGCCCCGACGGCGCCGGTCACCCATCTGTCCGCCCGTCGCCGGCGCGTCGTCGCGGCGCTCTTCGTCGCGGCCGCGGCCGTGGTGGTGGCCGGCATCGGCGTACCCCTGCTCCACCAGCAGCCCGACGACACCAGGATCTCCGCGGCCACCGACGGCGCCGCCGACCGGTCCACGCCGACGGTGGCGGCTCCGTCGCGCGTCCGGGCACCGAGCCACGACGCGGTCGGGAGACTGGCCCCGGCCAAGGGCCTGAGCCCCCAGAAGCGCCCCGGCGCCTCCGCGCTGGACGGCATCCTGGCCCGCGGAGGCACCCGGGACCTCCACCGCGGCGATCTGCGCGCGCAGCTGCTCGCCCTGCGCGCGGCGACCCGCACCACTGCGTTGCGCTACCAGCGGCAGAACAAGAGCCCCGCGTCGTCCTGCGACGGCGGCTTCGGTGCCGGCCGCCTCGTCCCCGTCCGGTACGACGGCGCACCGGCCGTGGTCGCCTTCCGCCCACCGGTCGGCTCCGCGCAGCTGGCCGAGGTGCTTCGGTGCGGCACGGGTCACGTGCTGCGGTCGGTCACGCTCCCGCGCTGAGCCGCCACGCATCGTACCGCCTCGGCGGGTGGGAATGATCGCGCCTACGATCGTCGTTGTTGCCATGACCCGACGCCGGAGGCCGCTCCGGTGCGCCTGACACGGAGGACCCGATGAGCGACCAGCACGAGACCCGCGACGTGATCGTGATCGGCTCGGGCCCGGCGGGATACACCGCCGCCATCTACGCCGCTCGCGCCGAGCTCAAGCCGCTCGTCTTCGAGGGCTCGGTGACCGCCGGCGGCGCCCTGATGAACACCACCGAGGTGGAGAACTTCCCCGGCTTCCGCGACGGCATCCAGGGCCCCGCTCTCATGGACGAGATGCGCGCGCAGGCCGAGCGCTTCGGCGCCGAGATGGTCGCCGACGACGTCGTCGAGGTCGACCTGGCCGGCGACGTCAAGACGGTCAAGACCGCCGACGGCACGTTCACCGCCAAGGCCGTGATCCTCGCGACCGGCTCGGGCTACAAGAAGCTCGAGCTCCCCAACGAGGAGAGGCTGTCGGGCCGCGGTGTCTCCTACTGCGCCACCTGCGACGGCTTCTTCTTCCGCGAGCAGCACATCGCCGTGGTCGGAGGCGGCGACTCCGCCGTCGAGGAGGCGACGTTCCTGTCGCGCTTCGGCACCAAGGTCTCGCTGATCGTCCGGCGCGACGAGCTGCGCGCCTCGAAGATCATGCAGGAGCGCGCGTTCGCCGACCCGAAGGTCGAGATCGAGTGGAACTCCGTGGTCGAGACCATCAACGGCGAGGACTCCCTGGAGGGCCTGACCCTCAAGGACACCGTCACCGGCGAGACCCGGGAGATCCCCGCCACCGGGCTGTTCATCGCGATCGGCCACGAGCCCCGCTCCGAGCTCCTGGTCGGCCAGGTCGACCTCGACGACGACGGCTACGTCCTGGTCGCCGACGACTCGACCGCCACCAACCTCAAGGGCGTCTTCGCCTGCGGCGACCTGGTCGACCACCGCTACCGCCAGGCCATCACCGCAGCCGGCAGCGGCTGCGCGGCAGCGATCGACGCCGAGCGCTTCCTGGGCGAGCTCAGCCATTCGGTGGCCACGGCCGCCGCCACCGCCTGATCCCTGCTCGCCGTACCCCGACCGGCTCGGGAATGTCCCGGTCCTCGCGTAGGTTCAACCAACAGACGTCTCGTTCACCCAATCCGAAAGGTTGCCCATCGTGGCCGACAACATGTCCGCTGTCACCGACGCGGAGTTCGACGCACAGGTCCTCAAGTCCGAGAAGCCCGTCCTCGTGGACTTCTGGGCGGAGTGGTGCGGTCCCTGCCGCCAGGTCTCCCCGATCCTGGACGAGATCGCCGGCCAGCACGGCGACAAGGTGACGTTCTTCAAGATGAACGTCGACGAGAACCCGGTCACCCCGGCCTCCTACCGCGTCACCGGCATCCCGACGATCAACGTCTACTCCGGCGGCGAGGTCGTGAAGACCATCGTGGGCGCCCGCCCCAAGGCGGCCATCCTCAAGGAGCTCGAGGAGTTCATCGCCTGACGCGCTCCGCGCTCTGACGAGGGCCCCGCTCACCGATCCGGTGGGCGGGGCCTCGTCTTGCTCCCCGGATCCGGCCCGCCTCGGACGTCTTCTTCGTCAGCTGATCCTCACCGCTCGCGGTGGGCAGGCGTCGGCGTCTTCGCCGGAGCGGGACGTACGACGCCGCGCAGCTTCTCCCACGCCGCACCGAGCTCGTCGCGCCAGGTGATGGCCGCGCGGAGGTCCATGCGCATACGCGGCGAGGTCGGGTGGGCTCGGTGGGTCTTGAAGCCGACGCGCGCCAGGAAGTCCGCCGGCAGCGCGCAGCTGGTCCGGCCACGGTCCCGGCCGGTCCGCGCGAACGCCTCGACCGCCCTCACCCCCTCGTCGGAGCGCGACACCAGGTCGCGCGCCATGCCCTGGACCAGCAGGCGACCCAGGCCCACGCCGTCGTACGACGGGTCGACCCAGGCGGTCGTGAGCACCACGGCATCGGGCGACACGGGGGCCGTCGGGAACGCGGCCACGCCAGGGACGTAGGCGGGCGGGGCGTAGATGATGTAGCCGCGGGGCGCCCCGTCGATCATCAGGACCCGCCCGCAGGAGCCCCACTCGCGCAGGACCTCGGAGACCCAGGCGTCCTTCTCGTGGGCGGCGCCCTCGCGGTCGAGCCGCTGCCGGCGTACGGGGTCGAGCTCCCAGAACACGCAGGACCGGCAGGGCGCCTCGATCTGGTCGAGCAGGTCCCGGGTCAGGGGGACGGTGGTGCGGGCCATGGTGGCGTCACCTCCGGTGCCGGACGGTTACTCGATCGTAAGTCGCGCAGGCGGATGCGAGAATGCCTCGTGCGAAAAATCCGGCAGAGCAGCAAGCTTCGCAACGTCCGGTACGACGTACGCGGGCCGATCCTCGAGGAGGCGCAGCGTCTCGAGGCGGAGGGTCACAAGATCCTCAAGCTGAACATCGGCAACACCGCGCCGTTCGGCTTCGAGGCGCCCGAGGCGATCCTCGCCGACATGATGCACAACCTCCCCTACGCCCAGGGCTACTCCGACTCGCGCGGCATCTACTCAGCGCGCACCGCGGTCGCGCAGTACTACCAGTCCCGCGGCCTCGTCGACACCGAGGTCGAGGACGTGTTCATCGGCAACGGGGTCTCCGAGCTGATCTCGATGGTGCTGCAGACCTTCGTCGACGACGGCAACGAGATCCTCGTGCCGGCGCCCGACTACCCGCTGTGGACCGGGGCGGTCTCGCTATCCGGCGGCACTCCCGTGCACTACCGCTGCGACGAGGAGGACGGCTGGATGCCGGACCTCGCCGACATCGAGTCGAAGATCAACGAGAACACCCATGCGCTGGTGATCATCAACCCGAACAACCCCACGGGTGCGGTCTACAGCAAGGAGATGGTCGCGACGCTGGTGGACATCGCCCGGCGCCACGACCTCGTCGTGATGGCCGACGAGATCTACGAGAAGATCATCTTCGACGACGCCGTCCACCACCACGCTGCCGCAACTGCCGGCGACGACGTCCTGTGCCTGACGTTCTCCGGTCTGTCGAAGGCCTACCGAGTCTGCGGCTACCGCGCCGGGTGGGTGATGATCTCCGGTCCGAAGGAGCTCGCCACCGACTTCCTCGAGGGACTCACGCTCATCTCGAACATGCGCATGTGCAGCAACGTGCCTGCGCAGCACGCCATCCAGACCGCGCTGGGCGGCTACCAGTCGATCAACGAGCTGATCGTGCCCGGCGGCCGCTTCTACGAGCAGTCGATGCTGGCCGACCGTCTCCTCAACGAGATCCCAGGCGTCAGCTCGGTCAAGCCGCGCGGTGCGCTCTACTGCTTCCCGCGGCTCGATCCCGAGGTGTACCGGATCGAGAACGACGAGGACTTCGTCATCGACCTGCTGCGGGCCAAGAAGATCCTGGTCACCCACGGCACCGGGTTCAACTGGTTCGCACCCGACCACTTCCGCCTGGTGACCCTCCCCGACGTGGAGGTCCTCGAGGAGGCCATCGGGCGGATCGCCGACTTCCTCGCGACTCGTCGCTGACCGGCGCCGAGCGGTGCCGGTTTTTGTTCCCCGCGAACAAGGGTCGGTGTGGAATCTGCCGACGGGGGTCTCGCCATTTGCGAGACGTCCTGTCACAGTCGAGCGGTGCTCGACATCACCTATCCCCCGGTCATCGTCACCGCCAAGGTCCTGTTCCGCCTGATGCGCCAGCGGGTGGTGGTCAGCGGATCGGAGAACGTCCCCCGCAAGGGCGGCGCCCTGCTCGCGATCAACCACACCGGCTACATCGACTTCATCTTCGCCGGCGCGGGTGCCGAGCCGCAGAAGCGGCTGGTGCGGTTCATGATCAAGAAGGAGATGATGGACCAGGTCGGCGTCGGGCACCTCCTGCGCAGCTTCCACCACATCCGTGTCGACCGCAGCGCCGGCGAGCAGGCGCTCTCCGACGCGAAGGACTACCTCGAGTCCGGTGAGATCGTCGGCATCTACCCGGAGGCCACCATCTCCCGCTCCTTCGAGATCAAGGAGCTCAAGACCGGCGCGGTGCGCATCGCCGCCGAGGCGGGCGTACCTCTGATCCCGGTGATCGTCTGGGGCGCGCAGCGGCTGATGACCAAGGACCACCCGAAGGACTTCTCACGCACGGCTCGCACCATCACGGTGAAGGTCGGTGAGCCCATCGCCGTCACCGGCGAGGACGTCGCCGCCGAGACGGCCCTCCTCCGGGAGCGGATGCGCACGATGCTCGACGAGGTCATAGCCGACTACCCCGACGGCGAGAAGGCGCCCGGCTCCTGGTGGACCCCCGCCCGCTTCGGCGGCGGCGCCCCCACGCCCGAGGTCGCCGAGAAGATGGACGCCGACGAGCTCGCCGCCCGCGCCGCCAAGAAGGCCGAGCACGACGCTCAGAAGTAGCCACATCGATCTGGCGATACATCGACAAGTCGCTTTGTCGACATTCGACTTCGTCCGTTACCTGCCTGGCAGCGCGACATAATGCGTAGTCCCTGACGAAAAGCACCACTTCCGGCCGGATTTCGGTGCTTTTCGTCAGGGACTATCCGCGTCCGGGCCGGGAAGCCCGTGCCCGAATCCCCGACGAGGGGCTCAGATCACGCGGTCGGTGCGGTTGCGGGGGTCGATCAGGTCGACGATCCGCTGGAGGTCGCCGGCGTTGGCGAACTCGATGGTGACCTTGCCCTTGGCGCGGCCGAGGTCGACCTTCACGCGCGTCTCCAGCCGATCGGCGAGACGGTCGGACAGCTCCGAGAGCCCGGGGGCCTGCGGCTTGGGGCGGCGGGAGCGCTGCGGCTTGTCCTCGCTGTCCGACGACGTCGCGACCAGCTCCTCCAGGCCACGCACGCTGATGCCCTCGGCGACGACCCGCTGGGCCAGCCGGTCCTGGGCGTCCGCGTCGGCCACGCCGAGCAGCGCTCGCGCGTGACCGGCCGATAGCACGCCGGCGGCGACCCGGCGTTGGACGGCCGGAGTCAGCCTGAGCAGCCGCAGGGTGTTGCTGATCTGGGGACGGGACCGGCCGATGCGCTGGGCCAGCTCGTCGTGGGTGCAGGCGAAGTCCTCGAGCAGCTGGTTGTAAGCCGCGGCCTCCTCCAGCGGGTTCAGCTCGCTGCGGTGGAGGTTCTCCAGCAGCGCGTCGCGCAGCATGTCGGTGTCGTCGGTCTCGCGGACGATCGCGGGGATCGTCTCCAGCCCGGCCTGCTGGGTCGCGCGCCAACGGCGCTCGCCCATCACCAGCTCGTACGACGACGGGCCGGTCCGGCGTACGACGACGGGCTGGAGGAGCCCGATCTCCTTCACCGAGTGGACCAGCTCGGCCATCGCATCCTCGTCGAACACCGTCCGCGGGTTCACCGCGTTGGGCCGAACCTGGTCGACGGGCAGCTCGGCGAAGTAGGCCCCATCGACCGCCGTCAGACCCGAATCCTCGATCTGAGCGCCCCTCGCGGGTGCGGTGGACCCAGGGTCCACCGATGCGCCGGAAGGCGCTCCTGCGGCAATGTCCGAATCCCGGGCCGGCGAGTTGACATCGGGCTGGTCGGCCGGGGCGGTCGGCGCGCTCGGGATCAGCGACCCCAGACCGCGGCCCAGACCCCTGCGAGGTGCGTTGCTGGTCATGCCTTCTCCGTCGTCGCGCGCTCGGTCATCTCCCGTGCCGCCTCCAGATAGCTGAGTGCGCCGGGTGATGCTGGATCGTAGGTGATCACCGTCTGGCCGTACGACGGCGCCTCCGAGACCCGCACCGAGCGCGGGATCGCCGTACGCAGTACCTGGTCGCCGAAGTGCTCACGCACGTCCGCCGCCACGCCCGCGGCGAGGCGCGTGCGAGCGTCGTACATGGTGAGCAGGATGGTCGAGACGTCCAGCTCGGGGTTGAGGTGGGCCTTGACCATCTCCACCGTGTTGAGGAGCTGGCCGAGGCCCTCGAGCGCGTAGTACTCCGCCTGGATCGGGATCAGCATCTCCGCGGCAGCGACCAGCGCGTTGAGCGTGAGCAGTCCGAGCGACGGCGGGCAGTCGATCAGGACGTAGTCGAAGCGGTCCTCCCCCGCCTTCTCCGCGTTGCCCACCCGCGGGTCACCGAAGATGGCCTTCTTCAGGCGACCCTCGCGGGCGACGACGCTGACGAGCTCGATCTCCGCGCCGGCCAGGTCGATGGTCGCCGGTACGACGAACATGCCGGCGACATCGGGGCACGGCTGGGCGATCTCCGACAGCGGCGTGCCGTCCACGAGGGCGTCGTACGTCGACGCGACCCCGCGGTTGTGCTCGATGTTCAGCGCTGTCGACGCATTGCCCTGCGGGTCCAGATCGATGACGAGGACGCGCTGTCCGAGACGCGTGAGCGCGGCCGCCAGGTTGACCGTGGAGGTGGTCTTGCCGACGCCGCCCTTCTGGTTCGCGACGACGAAGACGCGAGTCTCGTGGGGCCGGGTCAGCTGCTGCGACGGGATGCCCTGGCGGACCATGACGGACTGCTGAGCCGCCCTGGCGAGCGGGGTCAGCGCGTCGTCGAAGTCGCCGTGCATGGCAGCGATCTCGGCCGCCGTGCGGATGCGCGGGGAGTCGGCGGCGGCCGCGTCGGGCGCTGGCTCGAAGGTTGTTTCACGTGAAACGTCGCCTGGAGGCGTCGGTTCGTCTGCGTCACTCATCTGTGGAAAACCCGGTCCCTCCTGTGGATGGCTACGCTCAGCGGGTCCCTCCGGACCGGTGGAAAACCCCGGGCCGCCCGACGAATCGATCACTGCTTCCTCCTCGACTTCCCACGCTGGGTAGCTCGCTGACCACCACGTTCACGGCCGCTCCGGACCGGTGCACGTCCACCGGAGGGCGGCCACATTACCCGGGCCGGATCCGCCGCGGTAACCCTGACTATCCGTGCGGGAGTCACCGAGTCGTCCTCGTCGGCGTACTCCAGCAGCTGTGGATCGGCACAGGCCCAGCGCACCAGCGTCGGCCGCGCCACCTCGATCTCGTCGGCGGCACTCTCGCCCTTCAGGACCGCCAGTTGGCCGGAAGGCTTGACCAGGGGCAGACACCACTCCAGGAGCCGGTCCAGCGCCGCCA
This sequence comes from Nocardioidaceae bacterium, assembly GCA_009780515.1. Taxonomy (GTDB): domain Bacteria; phylum Actinomycetota; class Actinomycetes; order Propionibacteriales; family Nocardioidaceae; genus Nocardioides. Next base: position 30,328 of record WQZX01000015.1, read on the forward strand.
CGGCGCGCGCGGTGACCACGTCGAACCGTTGCTCACCGTGCAGGGCATCGGCCCGGCCGCGGACCACCCGGACGTTGTCGAGCCCGAGCGCGGCGACGGCCTCCTCCAAGAACGTCGTACGCCGCAGCAGCGGTTCCACCAGCGTCACCGCGACGTCGGGACGCGCGATGGCCAGGACCAGACCGGGCAGGCCAGCTCCGCTGCCGATATCGGCGAACGTGCAGCGTCTCGGAAGCGCGGGTGCCATCAGCGCCGAGTTGAGGATGTGACGCTCCCAGATGCGGGGCGCCTCCCGAGGGCCGATCAGTCCCCGCACCACACCGTCGGTGCAGAGCAGATCGGCGTACCGATCGGCGAGCTCGAGCCGGTCGGCCGGAAAATGCCGCACGGCGGCGGGGTGCCGCTCGGGCATCCCCACCGCCGTGTCGTGGTCGTGTTTCACGTGAAACGTCGGCGCTTCGAGATCAGTCGGCCGGGAGCACCACGACGTAGCGCCGCGGCTCGACGCCCTCCGACTCCGACCTCAGGCCGGCCGCGGCGACCGCATCGTGCACGATCTTCCGCTCGAAGGGAGACATCGCCTCCAGCGACACCGCCTCGCCCGTGTCCGAGACCTGTGCCGCCGTCTCGGTGCCGAGCTTCGTCAGGCGAGCACGCTTGTCGGCGCGGAAGCCGGAGATGTCGAGCATCAGCCGCGAGCGCTCACCGGTCTCGCGGTAGACCGCGAGCCGGGTCAGCTCCTGCAGCGCCTCGAGGACCTTCCCGTCATGGCCGACCAGCTGGGAGAGATCGGCGCCCACGATCGAGACCGACGCCCGGTCCGCCTCGACGTCCATGTCCAGGTCACCGTCGAGGTCGGCGATGTCGAGGAGCTCCTCGAGGTAGTCGGCCGCGATGTCGCCTTCACGCTCCAGCGCCTCCACGTGCGAGCCCGCGGACACCTCCGGGGTGCCGGCCTCCGGCGTCTCGATCTCGGTGCTCACTTGGCGTCTCCCTTGCTCTTGTTCTGGGTCGGGCTCGTGGTGCTGCCCGGAGTGGTCTTGCGCTGCGCACGCGACTGCCGCTTGGGCTGCTGGCGCTGCGCGGGTCGGTGGTCGCTGCCGGGCTCGTCGGTCGCCACGGCCTCGGGCGCGTCGGCATCCACGACGGCGGTCTCACCGTGACGCGAGGCCTTTGCACGGTCGCGCTCCTGCTTGGCCTTGAAGGCCGGCGTACCGGGCGCGGGGTTGTTGCGGATGACGTAGAACTGCTGACCCATCGTCCACAGGTTCGACGTGGTCCAGTACATGACCACACCGATCGGGAACGCGACACCGGTGACGGCGAAGACGAAGGGGAGGACGTAGAGCAGCATCTTCTGCTGCTGGGCGTACGGGCCGGACATCGCCGACTCCGGCATGTTCTTGGTCATCAGCTGACGCTGCGTGGTGAACGTCGTTGCGATCATGCAGACGAAGAGGACCAGCGCGACGACCATGACCAGGCCGTTGGGGGTGTCGCCCCAGGTGCGCGCCTGCCAGAAGGACTCGGTGATCGGAATTCGGCCGAAGATCTCCGAGTTCTGGAACTGCCGGGCCAGCGTGTCGGTCAGGAAGCCGTTGCCGGTGCCCTGCTTGGCGGCGTGGTCGACCAAGCGGAACAGCGCGAAGAAGACCGGCATCTGGAGGAGGAGCGGCAGGCAGGAGGCGAACGGGTTGGTGCCCGTCTCCTTGTACAGCTTCATCGACTCCTCGGCGAGGCGCTGCCGATCGTGGCCGTACTTCTTCTGCAGCTCCTTCATCTTCGGCTGCAGCAGCTGCATGTTCCGGCTGGACTTGATCTGCTTGACGAACAGCGGGATCAGCGCCGCGCGGATCGTGACCGTGAGGCCGATGATCGACAGGATCCAGGACAGACCGCCCGAAGGATCCATGACCAGGCTGAACAGCCAGTGCCACGACACGAGGACCGCGGACACGATGTAGTACAGCGGCACCATGATGAAGTGGCCGATGTCGCCGATTGCGCCCACTAAAGGCTCCTAGGTTGATTCGCGCGGCTGGTGCCGCTCTGGGAGGGACGTCGCGGGGACGTCCGCTCAGGCTTACGGGGCGGGACGTGGTCGACTCCGCCCGGGGTCCACGGATGGCAGCGTGCCACGCGCTTGACTGCCAGCCAGCTTCCTCGCACCGCCCCGTGCACCTGCAGCGCCTCGATGGCGTACGCCGAGCAGGACGGGTAGTAGCGACAGGTCTGGCCGAACATCGGGCTGATCGCGAAGCGATACACGCGCAGCAGCGCGATGAGCACCTGTTTCACGTGGAACGCGCTCCCTGATCGTCGGGGCCGAGGACGCGCTTGAGGCAACGGTCGAGATCGCTCCCGAGTTCCCGGTACGACGCCGTGGCCGCGACCGGGTTCGCCCGCACGACCAGCCTCGAGGAGGCCGGCAGGGCGTCGATCCGCTCGGCCACCAGGTGGCGCAGACGTCGCTTGACGCGATTGCGGACGACCGCGTTGCCGACCGCGTTGCTCACCACGAAGCCCGCTAGCGGCCCGGCAACGCCGACAAGCCCGCCGACAGCGGGGTCGGCGAGCAGATGGGTCACCAGTGTCGCGGAGCCAGCTCGCCGGCCCCGCCGGGTGGTGGCCCGGAAGGACGCGGCGTCGACCATGCGATGGGTCGCGGGGAGCACGTTCAGCCCCTGCGCAGCCGTGGGCAGCGCATGCGGCCGGCGGCTCAGACCGCCAGGCTCTTGCGGCCCTTCCGGCGGCGGTTCGCCAGGATGGCGCGACCCGCACGGGTGCGCATCCGAAGGCGGAAGCCGTGCGTCTTGTGACGACGGCGGTTGTTGGGCTGGTACGTCCGCTTGCTCACGTCTGACCTCTCCAAAGGTGTGTCGGGAAGGGCCACCCGGGCGGCGCGCCGTATCTTGAGCGCAACCGGTCGGCCACCACCGCGCAGCCACGCAGAACCCCCGTCGCAACGGTAGATTTCCCCATGGACATGCGGCAGCGGTCGACACCGAATGACCGGCCAACGGTACGCGCGGAGCGAAGACGGGGTCAAACCGACGCGACCGCCCGACGAGCTCCCGCCGACCGGTCCCGCCCCGACCGGTGCGCGCCGGTCCCGGGACGGGGTCACGACCTGTGGATAGCGGGTTGATCCGAGCGACCCGCGTTGGCTAGGTTCGACCAATCCGGGATTCCCCTCCGGTTCGGGCGCCACCCGATCACCACTTGGCCGACAGGCCTCCAGTCCAGTCCAGAAAATCCGCTCTGAACTGCGGAAACGGTGCGATCGGCGAAGTCCGGCCGGTCTCGGAAGTGCCGATCCGATGGGGGGTGCGGCACAGTCCACAGCCTGTGGACAAACTTGTGGAGGTACGACGTACCACCGGAACCCCGGCTGCGAGCCCACCTCGCACCGAGGACCGGGCGACGGGCAGGGCGAGAGGTAAGCAGTGACCGGCACGCACGACAGCGGGGACCAGAGCGGTTCTGTCCCTCCGACCACCCCGGCGGCGCCCTCGGCCTCCGACGCACCTGCCGGACAACCGGCCGAGGACCGGCTGGCCCTCGAGTGGCGCGCGGTCATCTCCGAGCTCGCCACCCACCAGCGGGCATGGCTGCGGTCCAGCAAGGCCGTAACGATGCACGGCACCACCGCACTCGTCGCGGTCCCTGACGACTTCACCCGCAAGCGGCTCGAGGGTCGGCTGCGCAACGACCTCGAGACAGCGCTGAGCTACCGCTTCGACCAGGACATCCAGCTCGCCGTCACCGTCGACTCCACCCTGACCCACCTCGAGGAGTCCGGCGAGTACGCCGACACGGCGGCGCAGGAGGCCCAGCCGACCGAGGCTCGGGATCAGTCCCAGGATCGATTCGGCGACATGTCGACAAAGCAACAAGTCGATCCCGCCGTACCGACCTCCGACGACGGCGTCCCTATCCAGCCGCCGGCCGCGCACCCCGGGGAGTCGAGACTCAACCCGAAGTACACCTTCGAGACCTTCGTCATCGGGTCGTCCAACCGCTTCCCGCACGCCGCCGCCGTCGCGGTCTCGGAGGCGCCCGGCCGCAGCTACAACCCGCTGCTCGTCTACGGGGAGTCCGGCCTCGGAAAGACCCACCTGCTGCACGCCATCGGCCACTACGTCCGCACCATCTACGCCGGCTCGAAGGTCCGCTACGTGAGCTCGGAGGAGTTCACCAACGAGTTCATCAACTCCATCCGCGACGACCGGTCAGACCGCTTCAAGCGCAAGTACCGAGACGTCGACGTGCTGCTCATCGACGACATCCAGTTCCTGGAGGGCAAGGAGCAGACGCAGGAGGAGTTCTTCCACACCTTCAACACGCTCCACAACGCCAGCAAGCAGATCGTGCTCACCTCCGACCGCCCGCCCAAGCGGCTCGAGGCTCTCGAGGACCGGTTGCGCAACCGGTTCGAGTGGGGCCTGATCACCGACGTACAGCCGCCCGACCTCGAGACCCGCATCGCGATCCTGCGCAAGAAGGCGGCGATGGATCGCCTCACGGCGCCCTCGGACGTGCTCGAGTTCATCGCGAGCAAGATCCACACCAACATCCGCGAGCTCGAGGGCGCCCTCATCCGGGTGACGGCCTTCGCCAACCTCAACAAGCAGGGGGTCGACATGACCCTGGCCGAGATCGTGCTCAAGGACCTCATCCCCGAGAGCGGCGAGCCGGAGATCACCGCCGGGCTGATCATCGCCCAGACCGCGAACTACTTCGGCCTGACCATCGAGGAGATCACCGGCCCAAGCCGCGGCCGCCACCTCGTGATGGCCCGCCAGATCGCCATGCACCTCTGCCGCGAGCTCACCAACGACTCGCTGCCGCAGATCGGCAAGCACTTCGGGGGACGCGACCACACGACCGTCATGTACGCCGAGCGCAAGATCAACCAGCTCCTCGGAGAGCGGCGCGCCGTCTTCAACCAGGTCAGCGAGCTGACCAACCGGATCAAGATGCAGGCCCGCCAGAGCTGATCCGGCCGACCCGACCCGTGCGTCGCCCTGTGGACAACCACCCCGGAACCCTCCGAACTACACGGGGAGGATTCCGTGGAGGCACCTGGGCCGTGGTCCCCAGCCGGCCGCTCCTCCACATCGGCGCCTGCTCCCCCAACGATCCGTCCACAGCGCAATCCACCGAGAACATGGCGCCTGACCTGGGCAGACGATGGATATCCACAGATTCCACCGGCCCTATGACGACTCCCTACCTACCTATGGATCCGGATCTTCGTGGAACTTCTCCCGAGCCCCTGCCTGTGAATGACACGTCCTCCGCCCGACCAGCACGCGAATCGGTGACCACCGTGCGCACACGGCAGGGGGCCAGGCGTGGCAGGATGCAATCCCTTAGTCAGACTTGTCATGACGACGCGTCCGGTCCGGTGCGCACGGAGGTAGGCCACAAGTGAAGTTCCGAGTCGACCGCGATGTTCTCGCGGACGCAGTCGCCTGGGCTGCCCGCACGCTGCCGGTCAAGCCGAGCATGCCGGTGCTGGCGGGCCTGCTGATCGAGGCCAGCGACGACGGGCTGGTGCTCTCGAGCTTCGACTACGAGACCTCCGCGCGGGCCAACCTCGCTGCCGAGGTCAGCGACGAGGGCAAGGCCCTGGTCAGCGGACGGCTGCTCTCCGACATCTGCCGCAGCCTGCCGAACAAGCCGGTCGACATCGCGCTCGACGGCGCTCGTGTGGCGCTGACCTGCGGCTCGTCGCGCTTCTCGCTGCAGACCCTCCCGGTCGAGGACTACCCGACCATCCCGGACATGCCGTCGGCCAGCGGCACCGTCGCCAGCGACGTCTTCGCCCACGCGGTCGCCCAGGCGGTCACCGCCGCGGGTCGTGACGAGATGCTCCCCGTCCTGACCGGCGTCCGCGTCGAGATCGAGGGCGACTCGATCTCGCTGCTCGCCACCGACCGGTTCCGGCTGTCCCACCGCGAGCTCGGCTGGAGCCCCGGCACCCCCGATGCCTCGCTCGCCGCCCTGGTGCCGGCCAAGGTCCTCGCCGACACGGCGAAGGCCCTCACGGCCGGCGCGGAGATCACTATCGCCCTCGCGGGGGGCGGCACGGGCGACGGGCTGATCGGCTTCGAGGGCACCGGCCCGGGCGGCACCCGACGCACCACCACCCGGCTGCTCGACGGTGAGTTCCCGAAGGTCCGCGGACTGTTCCCGAGCGAGCGTCTGACCGTCGCGAAGATCGACAAGGCAGCGCTGATCGAGTCGGTCAAGCGCGTCGCGCTCGTGGCCGAGCGCAACGCCGCCGTACAGCTGGCGTTCAAGGACGGAGCGCTGACGCTCGACGCCGGCTCCGGCGACCAGGCGCAGGCCTCCGAGGCCGTGCCGGCCGAGATCGATGGCGACGACCTCGTGACGGGCTTCAGCCCGCAGTACCTCCTTGACGGCCTGACCGCTATCGACGAGTCGGTCGTCGAGCTGGCCTTCACCCAGTCCTCCAAGCCGGTGGTCATCTCGGGCACGGGCGACGGTGCCGAGGAAGGCGATGCCTTCCGCTACCTCCTGATGCCACGCCGCCTGTTGTCGTGACATCTGCGCGAGCGGGTCGCCGCAGCGGCAAGACCCAGGTGTAGTTCCCCGGCAGGACGTGGCCGGACCAGGATGCACTCTCGTTGCGGAGGGCGGGCGCTGACGCCGCTGTGGGCGGGACGGTAACGTCGGCATCACCCGTGGATCGTCCCTCGACGAAGGAGCACACCGCATGCCCACTCTCGGTCTGATCGGTCTCGGCAAGATGGGTGGCAACATGCGCACCCGGATGCGCGACGCCGGCCTCGAGGTCATCGGCTACGACCGCAACCCCGACGTCACCGACGTCGCCAGTCTCGAGGAGCTGGTCGAGAAGCTGCCCAGCCCGAAGCTGATCTGGGTGATGGTGCCCGCGGGCGAGCCCACGCGCTCCACCATCGCCGAGCTCAAGGGCCTGCTCAGCGAGGGCGACGTCGTCGTCGACGGCGGCAACTCCAAGTACACCGACGACGCGGCCAACGCCGCCTCGCTCGCCGAGAAGGGCATCGGGTTCGTCGACTGCGGCGTCTCCGGCGGCGTGTGGGGTCTCAAGAACGGCTACGCGCTGATGTACGGCGGCGCGAAGGACGACGCCGCGAAGGTGATGCCGTTCCTGGAGGCTCTCAAGCCCGACGGCACCGACGACGGCCTGGTCCACTGCGGCCCGACGCCGGGCGCCGGCCACTTCGCCAAGATGGTCCACAACGGGATCGAGTACGCCATGATGCAGGCCTACGCCGAGGGCTGGGAGCTGCTCGACAAGGTCGACATCGTCGAGAACGTGCCCGAGATCTTCGCCTCGTGGCGCACCGGGACCGTCGTACGCTCCTGGCTGTTGGACCTGCTGGTCGACCAGCTGCGTGCCGACGAGCACCTTTCGCACATCAAGGGCTGGGCCGAGGACTCCGGCGAGGGCCGCTGGACCGTCGAGGCGGCGATCGAGAACGCCGTGCCGATGCCGGCGATCTCGGCCAGCCTCTTCGCGCGGTTCGTGTCCCGCCAGGACGACGACTACGCCATGAAGGCGATCTCGGCGATGCGCAACGGCTTCGGCGGGCACGCCATCCAGGCCGAGTCCTGAGGCCTCAGGCGATCGTGTAGCCGATCCGCACCACGGCGAAGGCCAGCCAGATCGTCCACACCACGATCGCGGCGGGGTGCCGGAGGATCCGGTCGAGCTGGGGCGCGGGTCGACCCTGCACCCGGTTGCGTACGACGACCCAGGCCAGCCCGAGCACGAACGCGATCAGCACGGGTCCGAACGGGTTGGCCCACAGCGCGTCGTGCCAGCGCCCGTGCATGAGGTAGGTCCACGACCGGGTGAGTCCGCAGCCGGGGCACGGGAGGCCGGTGAGCCGGCGGAACGGGCAGATGATCGGTCCGTCCTCGATGTGGTCCACCGGCAGGAGCGCGGCCACGCCGAGCGCGAGCACCCCGCTGCCGGCCACCATCTCGGTGATCGTGGGCAGCGGGGTGCGCGCGGCGGTGGCCGCGGGGCTCACCTGCTCAAGCAAGCGGACGACCCTGGACGTCGGGCACCTTGCGCAGCGTGATCATGATGGCGTCGATCAGGCTCCAGATGCCCAGGCCGCCGCAGGTCAGCAGCTTCGCGACGCCGAGGCCGGTGTAGCCGAGGTAGAACCGGTCGACGCCGAGCCCGCCGAGGAGCCAGGTCAGGATCAGCGCGGTGATCCAGTCCTTGTCGGAGAACAGGCCCGGGATCTGCTTGGCCATGACGTACTGCTGGCTGTCGGCCGAGCGGACGGCGGTCTCCGGCTTGAGCTGCTGGATGCTGGCCATCTGGGCGAGCTGCCCGATCTGCAGCGGGCCGTGCTCCTGGCCGAGCATGTTCACGTAGAACGGGCCCTGTGGGTTGACCTGGCCGTAGCCGGGAGCCGGGTAGCCGGGCTGCTGCCCGCCGTAGCCCTGCTGGGGTGCGCCGTACTCCGGCTGCTGGGGCGACCCGTAGGGCTGCTGCGGGTCGGGAGCGCCGTACGGCGGGGGAGGTGGTTGCGTCATGAGCGGGAGCCTAGGCTGAATCGTCTGCGTTCAAACGCGGACGACAGCGGTAGGGATCGGAAAGTTCGCGGAGGTGACGGGGATGCACGTCGCTCACCTCACCCTGCACGACTTCCGGTCCTACCCGGAGCTGGAGCTGGCGCTCGAGCCTGGTGTCACCGCCTTCGTGGGACGCAACGGCCAGGGCAAGACCAACCTCGTCGAGGCGATCGACTACCTCTCGCGGCTCGGCTCGCACCGCGTCGCCAGCGACGCCCCACTGATCCGGGCCGGCGCGAGCCAGTCGGTGGTGCGCGCCGCCGTGGTCAAGGACGGCCGCACCGCGGTGCTCGAGGTCGAGCTGAACCCGGGGCGCGCCAACCGGGCGCGGATCAATCGCTCCCCGCTCACGCGGGCCCGGGACATCGTCGGCATCGTGCGGACCGTGGTCTTCAGCCCCGAGGACCTCGCACTGGTCAAGGGCGACCCCTCGGACCGGCGCCGCTTCCTCGACGACCTGCTCGTCCTGCGCACACCCCGGCTCGCCGGGGTGCGCAGCGACTACGACCGGGTGCTGAAGCAGCGCAACAGCCTCCTCAAGACCTTGTACGCCGCCCGCGGCTCGGCTCGCGACGCCGCCCTGGCGACGCTGGCGGTCTGGGACGAGCAGCTCGTCGCGGTCGGCTCGGAGCTGCTCGCCGCGCGGATCAGGCTGACCGACGACCTGGCGCCGTACCTCGGCAAGGCGTACGAGGCGGTCGCCCGCGGGGCCTCGCGCGACGACGCCCGGATCGCCTATCGCTCGACCGTCCCGGGGGACGCCGACGACCCCCGCCCGGCGTACGTCGAGGAGCTGGCGCGCCGCCAGCGCGACGAGATCGACCGCGGGCTGACCCTCGTCGGACCCCACCGCGACGAGCTGGAGCTGACGCTCGGTCCGGGCGACGACGCTCGGCTTCCGGTGAAGGGCTACGCCTCGCACGGGGAGTCGTGGTCGTTCGCGCTCGCGCTGCGGCTGGCGGCGTACGACCTGCTGCGGTCCGACGGCGACGACCCGATCCTGGTGCTCGACGACGTCTTCGCCGAGCTCGACGCCGGGCGACGCAGCCAGCTGGCCGCGCTGGTGGCGGGTGCCGAGCAGGTGCTGGTGACGGCCGCGGTCGAGGAGGACGTGCCGCCGGAGCTGCGGGGGACGACCTTCCGGGTGGCCGGCGGCGAGGTGACCCGTGCCTGAGGACGAGCGCGACGAGACGCCACCGGAGGACGAGGAGCACCGGCCCGAGGGGCTCGACCTCGCGCGCGCCCTGCTCAAGGGCGTCCTCGGCAGCGCTCCCCCGCCGCCCGGCAGGCAGCGCCGGCGCGCCGGTCAGCCCGGTCAGCCCGGTCAGCCCGGTCAGCCCGGCGCTGGCAGGACGGGTCGGCGGATCCGGCACGGTGAGGCGCAGCTCAGCGGCGCGCATCCCGACGGCCGCGACCCGCAGACCCTGTCGTCGGAGGTCGACCGGGTCATCGGCGACCGTGGATGGGCTCTGGACCTGCAGGTCCGCGCGGTGTTCGCACGCTGGCCGGAGCTCGTGGGCGCGGAGATCGGCGCCCACTCGACGCCGGAGAGCCTGACCGACGGCGTGCTCGTCGTACGGGCGCACTCGACGGCGTGGGCCACGCAGCTGAAGATGTTCGTGAGCGGGATCGTGCGGCGGCTGAACGAGGAGCTCGGCGACGGCACGGTGACCGTCGTGGAGGTGCTCGCGCCCAACGCGCCGAGCTGGAAGCACGGCCTGCGCAGCACCAAGGGTCGCGGGCCCCGCGACACCTACGGATGACGCCCTCTCTGCGCCCCTGGGGGCCCGGCCGCCCGTATCGGGACCCATCGGTCCCCCTGATCGGCGCTTGTGTGGCCGGTTCCAGGCTCCTGAGGGGCATCTGAAATCCCTCCGGCGACCCCGTCGCGGGGTGTGGGACGTGTCCTGAGCCACGCAGACCGGTATCATGGACCCCGGCCGGGCTAGCGCCGCGACGGGGGAGACCTCGGCGCTCAGCTGTCGGCCTTCGTCATGCCGACGACGGGCGATCTCGGAGCCGGCTTGCCCGTGGAGCAAAGGGGTCGCAGGTGTCCGAAGAGCAGTCCAAGCCGGTCGTGGTGGAGGGCGAGTACGACGCATCTGCGATCCAGGTCCTCGAGGGCCTCGAGGCCGTGCGCAAGCGACCCGGCATGTACATCGGCTCCACCGGTGAGCGCGGTCTGCACCACCTGATCTGGGAGATCGTGGACAACGCCGTCGACGAGGCGCTCGCCGGCTACTGCGACACCATCCACGTCACCCTCAACGCCGACGGCTCGGTCAGCGTGGTCGACAACGGTCGCGGCATCCCGACCGACACGGCCCCCGGCCAGGAGATTCCGGCCGCGACGCTCGCGCTGACGGTGCTGCACGCGGGCGGCAAGTTCGGCGGCGGCGGCTACAAGGTCTCCGGCGGCCTGCACGGCGTCGGCTCCTCGGTCGTCAACGCGCTCTCGAGCCGGCTGAAGATGGAGATCAAGAACCGCGGCTACCTCTGGGAGCAGGAGTTCACCCTCGGCGTCCCCGACTACGACCTGCGCCAGGTGCGCGCGCTCGAGCCCGGCGAGGGCACCGGCACGACGATCACCTGGACCGCCAGCGAGGACATCTTCGACGAGACGACGTACAACCTCGAGACGATCGCGACCCGATTCCGCGAGCGGGCGTTCCTGAACAAGGGCCTGCGGATCGCGCTGCACGACGAGCGGCCCGACGCGCTCAAGGTCGCCGAGGCGGTCGAGGACGCGACCATCGAGGGCGACACCGACGATCCCGACGAGCTGCACGCCGCCGAGGGCGGCGTCGAGCAGGTCTTCTTCTACGAGAACGGCCTGTCGGACTATGTGGACCACATCAACCGGCGCCGCACCATCGCCTCGCCGATCATCACCGTCGAGGCCGAGACCGGTGCCGAGTACGACAACCCGATGAGCCTCGAGCTCGCGATGCAGTGGACGACGTCGTACAGCGAGTCGGTCCACACCTTCGCCAACCTGGTCAACACCCCCGGCGGGGGCACCCACGAGGAGGGGTTCCGGACCGCGCTCACCTCCCTGATGAACAAGTGGGGCGAGGAGTGGGGCCAGATCAAGAAGCGCGAGGACCGCCTCACCGGCGACGACATCCGCGAGGGCCTCACCGCGATCATCAGCCTCAAGATCGGCGAGCCGCAGTTCGAAGGCCAGACCAAGGACAAGCTCGGCAACAGCGAGGCGAAGCGGTTCACCCAGCAGGTCGTGAGCGAGAAGCTCGGCGAGTGGCTCGAGCAGAACCCCGGCGAGGGCAAGGAGATCATCCGCAAGGCCCAGGCCGCGGCGACCGCGCGCATCGCGGCCCGCAAGGCCCGCGACCTCGCCCGCAACCGCAAGGGTCTCCTGGGCGGCGGCGGTCTCCCCGGCAAGCTGGCCGACTGCCAGTCGACCAGCCCCGAGGAGTGCGAGGTCTTCATCGTCGAGGGCGACTCCGCCGGCGGCTCGGCCAAGTCGGGGCGCGACCCGCGCGTGCAGGCGATCCTGCCGATCCGCGGCAAGATCCTGAACGTCGAGAAGGCGCGCATCGACAAGGTCCTGGCCAACCAGGAGGTCCAGGCCATCATCTCGGCCCTCGGCACCGGTGTGCACGAGGAGTTCGACATCGAGAAGCTGCGCTACCACAAGGTGGTGCTGATGGCCGACGCCGACGTCGACGGGCACCACATCAACACCCTGCTGCTGACCCTGCTCTTCCGCTTCATGCGACCGCTGATCGAGAACGGCTACGTCTACATGGCGCAGCCGCCGCTCTACCGTCTGCGGTGGAACAAGCCGCACGAGCACGAGTTCGTCTACTCCGACGCCGAGCGCAACGCGCTGATGCGCGACGGCATCGAGCAGGGCAAGAAGCTGCCCAAGGAGAACCCGGTGCAGCGCTACAAGGGTCTGGGCGAGATGAACGCCGACGAGCTGTGGGAGACCACGATGGACCCGGACCAGCGGCTGATGCTGCAGGTCACCCTGGAGGACGCCGCGCAGGCCGACGAGATCTTCTCGATCCTGATGGGAGAGGACGTCGACCAGCGGCGGTCGTTCATCCAGCGCAACGCCAAGGACGTCCGATTCCTCGATATCTGAGTATCTAGTCCAGATCTTAGATTTCGTTAGAACCACGCAGAGAGAGCAATCGTGACCGAGACGCAGAGCAACCTGGGCGACGGAGCCGGCGGCGCAGGAGGCCGGGTCGAGCCGATCGACCTGCAGGAGTCGATGAAGCGCTCCTACATCGACTACGCGATGGCCGTCATCGTGGGCCGAGCGCTTCCCGACGTACGCGACGGGCTGAAGCCGGTGCACCGCCGCGTCCTCTACGCCATGTACGACGGCGGCTACCGCCCCACGGCCGGCTACTCGAAGTGCTCGCGCGTGGTCGGCGACGTCATGGGTCAGTACCACCCGCACGGCGACTCGGCGATCTATGACACCCTCGTGCGGCTCGCGCAGCCGTGGGTCATGCGGGCGCCGCTGATCCAGGGCCAGGGCAACTTCGGCTCTCCGGGCAACGACCCGGCCGCGGCCATGCGGTACACCGAGTGCCGGATGGCCCCGCTGGCCATGGAGATGGTCAAGGACATCGAGAAGGAGACCGTCGACTTCGGTCCCAACTACGACGGCCGCTCCCAGGAGCCGCTGGTCCTGCCGGCGCGCTTCCCGAACCTCCTGGTCAACGGATCGGCCGGCATCGCGGTCGGCATGGCGACCTCCATCCCGCCGCACAACCTGCGCGAGGTCGCCGACGGCGCCAAGTGGGCCCTCGAGCACCCCGACGCCTCCCGTGAGGAGCTGCAGGAGGCGCTCCTGGAGCGGATCAAGGGCCCCGACTTCCCCAACGCCGCGCTGATCGTCGGCCGCGAGGGCATCGAGCAGGCCTACCGCACCGGCCGTGGCTCGATCACCCAGCGCGCGGTGATCGAGGTCGACGAGGACGCCAAGGGCCGCACCTGCCTGGTCATCACCGAGCTGCCCTACATGGTCAACCCCGACAACCTCGCCGAGAAGATCGCCGACCTGGCGATCAGCGGCAAGGTGCAGGGCATCGCCGACGTACGCGACGACACGTCCTCGCGCACCGGCCAGCGACTCGTCGTCGTGCTCAAGCGCGACGCCGTCGCGCGGGTCGTGCTGAACAACCTGCTCAAGCACACCGAGCTGCAGACCAACTTCAGCGCGAACATGCTGGCGCTGGTCGACGGTGTGCCGCGCACGCTCACCATCGACCAGTTCATCAGCAACTGGGTCGACCACCAGGTCGACGTGATCAGGCGCCGCACCGAGTACCTCCTGCGTGAGGCCGAGAAGCGCGCACACATCCTGCGCGGTCTGGTCAAGGCGCTCGACGCGCTCGACGAGGTCATCGCGCTCATCCGCGCGAGCGCCAGCGCCGAGGCGGCCCGCTCGGGCCTGATCGACCTGCTCGACATCGACGAGGAGCAGGCGCGCGCGATCCTCGAGATGCAGCTGCGCCAGCTCGCCGCCCTCGAGCGGCAGAAGATCATCGACGACCTCGCCGAGCTCGAGGAGCGGATCGCCGACTACAAGGACATCCTGGCCAACGTCACCCGCCAGCGGTCGATCGTCGCCGAGGAGCTCACCGAGATCGTCGACAAGTACGGCGACGACCGTCGTACCCAGATCATCGCGGCTGACGGCGACCTCTCGATGGAGGACCTGATCCCCGACGAGGACCAGGTCGTCTCGATCACCCGCGGCGGCTACGCCAAGCGGACCCGCGCCGACCAGTACCGCCTCCAGAAGCGGGGTGGCAAGGGCGTCCGGGGCGCTTCGCTGAAGGGCGACGACGTGGTCGAGCACTTCATCGCGACGACCTCGCACCACTGGCTGCTGTTCTTCACCACCGCCGGCCGCGTCTACCGGACCAAGGTCTACAACCTGCCCGAGGCGCTGCGCGACGCGAAGGGCGGCCACGTGGCCGGCCTGCTCTCGTTCCAGCCCGACGAGCAGATCGCCCAGGTGCTCGCGATCCGTGACTACGAGCAGGCGCCGTACCTCGTGCTCGCGACCCGCAGCGGCCTGGTCAAGATGACCCGGCTCGGCGACTACAACAGCCCTCGCCAGGCCGGCGTCATCGCGATCAACTTCAAGCGCGACGACGACGAGCTGATCGGCGCCGAGCTGGTCGACGGAGAGGACTCGATCCTGCTGGTCTCCCGCAAGGGGCAGTCGATCCGGTTCAACGCCGGCGACCAGCTGCGGCCGATGGGGCGCGCGACCGCGGGCGTGACGGGCATGAAGTTCCGCGAGGACGACTCGCTGCTGTCGATGGCGGTCATCCGCGCCGCCGACGCCGCGCACGAGGACTCCGACGAGAACATCCAGTACGTCTTCACCATCACCAACGGCGGCTTCGCCAAGCGCACCCGGATCTCGGAGTACAAGATCCAGGGTCGCGGCGGCCTGGGCGTCAAGGCGATGAAGCTGGAGAACGAGGAGCGCGGCGCGCTCGTCGGAGCGTTCATCGTCGTCGAGGGTGACGAGGTCCTGTCGATCACGGCGACCGGGCAGGTCGTCCGCTCGCCCATCAACGAGGACTTCCGGCCCACCGGAAGGTCCACCCAGGGCGTGAAGTTCGTGAGCCCGAAGAAGGGCGACTCGGTGGCCGTCGTGGCCCGGTCGGTGGAGTCCAAGGCCGTCGAGGCCATCGGCGAGGAGGTGCTCGAGGCACCGGCCGACGAGACCGCGCCGGACGGCGCCCCGACGGCGTCGGAATCGTCGGATCAGGGTACGAGTGACACAATCGGGGACGCCGGGGCGGCGAACAGCGCTGTCGACGGTGACACTTCGGAGGATGGGGACTGATGACCGACAGCGTCGAGGACACCGCGATCCGGCCCGTCGGCACCGCCGGCGACTCCGGCCGAGGACGCACTGACCTTCCGGTGACGCCGTCCACGCCTCCGCCCGCCGCGCCTCCGGGTGCGATGGGCAGGGCTCCGCGCCGTGCGCGCCTCCGGCTCACCAGGATCGACCCGTGGTCGGTCATGAAGACCTCGTTCCTGCTCTCGATCGCGTTCGCGGTCGTCACCGTGGTCTCGGTCGCGATGGTGTGGGAGGTCCTCGGCGCAGCCGGCGTCTGGGACTCGATCAACAGCACCGTCGAGTCCGGTCTCCAGAGCGGCAGCAGCTCCAGCTTCCAGGTCCAGGACTACATCGGCACTGGCCGCGTGCTCGGCTTCACCGTGCTCGTGGCGGCCGTCGACATCGTGCTGATCACCGCGGCGGCCACCCTCGGCGCCTTCCTCTACAACATGTCGGCCGCCCTGCTCGGCGGTGTCGAGCTGACGCTCGCGGAGGACGGTCACTGAGTCGCTCCCGGAGGCGCTCCCCCGTTTTGTCGGGCTGGAGCAGGCTCCGGTAGTGTTCAACCTCGGCTTGGGCGGAAGAGGCTTCCACTCCGACGCACTCGCCACCCGGGCCTATAGCTCAGACGGTTAGAGCACCACACTGATAATGTGGGGGTCAGAGGTTCAAGTCCTCTTAGGCCCACGGACAAGCCCTGGTCGCAGTCATGCGGACCGGGGCTTTTCAACAGGTACGACAGGAAGGATCGGTCAGATCCGATGGTGAAGAAGCTGCTGCTCGTCGCCCTGGCCGCCGCCGGGATCGCCTTCGCGCGCAAGAAGCTCCAGGAGAGCAAGGCCGAGAAGACCCTCTGGGCCGAGGCCACCGACCAGCTCCCCTGAGCACCCGCACCACCCGGGGCGTTGGCGCAATTGGTAGCGCACCTGCTTTGCAAGCAGGGGGTTAGGGGTTCGAGTCCCCTACGCTCCACTCGATGAAACCGCACGCAGTTCCCCGCAGTTGAACACGTGCATCAGACCCATCAGCTCAGTGGAGCTGCTCGCCACTGCGGACGACGAGTCTGGGGCAGACTCGGTACATGGCAGCGCCACGGCGGATCGGTCGGAAGCTCCACGCCGACGACGGCGCGCCGTACATCGTCGAGGGGCCGATCGGGCAGGGTGGCCACGGCGCCGTCCATAGCAGTCATTGCATCGCTTCGAACGGCCGCCGCCTTCGCAGGGTCTGCATCAAGGTCTGCAAGAGTCGCCAGGACTGGCACGGCGAGGCGTTCTTCGGCGCACTCCTCTCGGTAGACGACCGGGTGGGATGAGGGTCTCAAGCTCTTCGCGGCGCGCGAGCTGAAGCGACGCGGGCACCGGATACGCGTGATCTCTTGCGTCAGTTCCTGCGCCTCGCGAGCAGGCGCTGACCCGCCCTCCGGTACGGCTGCTCTCTGCGGCGCGGATCGCTGGGAGGAAGGCGAGCGCTGCCTCACGGAGACCCGGTGGGCGGCCCCCGGGTAATCGTGGAACTCTCGTCGGCTGAGGAGGAGATCGTGGTGGTTCGGTTCGAGGCCTCGTCGCTGGCTGGGTCTGTCGAGCGGGCGAGGCCGTATCGAGACCAAGGCAGGATGGGCTCGTGATCTCACGCCTCGAAGTCGCCGAGCGGGCAAACGTCCCGCCGTTCGCCATGGACCTGCCGGTGGCAGTGACCGCGCGACAACGGACTCTGGCCCGGGCGGGCGTCGCGCTCGCGCCCGGCGTCGGCGTCGACACCGTGGTGGGCGGCCGCTTCGTGCGAGTCGGCTTCGTGGGCTCCGCCACCGACGTCACCGAGGGTCGCGGTGGGTCGCGGACGGTGTTCTGAGTGACAGGCGAACAACTCCCGCGCGGACGCCACGACTTCACCGCCGAGCAGGTGCGCGAGAACCAGCGGATCCGGCTCCTCGTCGCGATGGCCGAGGCATGCTCGGCCGACGGCTATCAGGAGACCACCGTCGCGGCCGTGATCCGGCGCGCCGGTATCTCCCGCAAGACGTTCTACGAGTTGTTCTCCGACAAGGAGGACTGCTTCGTGCAGGCCTACGACCTCGGCTCAGCGGTGCTGATGGACGCGATCGCGCAGGCCCGAGCGCGCGAGGGCAGCTGGGAGGAGCGGCTCGAGCGCGGGTTCGTCGCGCTCACCGACGCGATCGCCGACAACCACGCGTTCGCCGAGATCTGCATCCTCCACGTATGGAGTGCCGGCAGTCGGGCACGGGTGCGGCACTACGAGACGACTCGCCGGTTCGCGGTGTTCCTGCAGGACGTCGGCGAGGAGCTCGGATCGGTGGCCCTCGGCGGAATCGTCGGCGGCATCTCCTCGATCCTGCTGCGCCATCTGGCCGAGGGCAGCATCGACTCGGTCCGGGACCTGGTGCCCGACCTGGTCGACATGGTGCTACTTCCGCTCGAGGGCCACCGCGCGCGGAAGTAGTCACTAGTGACCATTGCGGCATCGGGAAACATGAGTGTTTATTTCTCTCGACCCCCCGAGAGAGGAAGCGCATGTCCCTCATCACCAAGCGTCTTGCCGTCGTCGCTGCGACCGCGGCAGCCGCCACCAGCCTGACCTTCGCCAGCAGCTCCGCGTCGTACGCCGACGGCCCCACCGCCGCGGAGGCGCTCTCCGCGTGCCCCACCGACGGCAACGGCGCGCTCTGCCTGGCGACCCAGACCACCGGCGGCCAGTTCTCGATCGGCAAGATGACGATGCCCCTCGGTGCCATGGTGTTCACCGGCACTGTTTCCCCCGATCCGAACAGCTCCGCCGACAACATCCTCACGAATGCCAGCCTCAACGGGCCCGCGCTGCAGGTGCCCGGCGGCCTCCTCGGTGTGCCGGCCGTGCAATCGCTCATCCCCGGCATCACCTCCGTGACCGCGAGCACCGAGCTGGCCGGCGTGCCGCACTTCAACGCGGGCGCATCGCTGACCGGCGTGGGCACTGCGCTGACGCTTCCGATCAAGATCAAGCTCGGCAACGCGCTCCTCGGCAACAACTGCACCATCGGCACGGACGCCGACCCGATCGTCCTGAGCCTGACGGCCGGCACGACTGCGCCGCCCGCGCCGAACCAGCCGATCAAGGGCAGCACCGGCACCCTCGGGGTCGACGGCGGCACCATCGTGATCACCGGATCCTCGTTCGTGGACAACTCGTTCAGCGTGCCGAAGGCCTCCGGCTGCACCGCCCTGGGACTCCAGCTGCTCGAGAGCACCGTGAGCGGGATCGTCAACTCCAAGCAGGGGCTGCCCTCCCCGGCCGGCAACAACACGATCGTCATGAACGCCAACGCCTGGCTCGGCGTTCCTCCCGCGGCTGCCACCGCCGGCTGAGCGTCCCTGATCAGGTAGGTCGGCAGCACCCGCGAGGAACCCGCCGGCCGAACCACGCGAGTCAGGACCCGTTCACGGGTCCTGACTCGCGCCTTGTGCTCCTCCGAGCCGCCGTGGCGGTGAGCGGCACGCCCGTGACGGCGGGATGGCGCAGCGAGGAGGATTGTGGCGAGACGAACCGAAGCGGGATCTCGTGTCCTGTTCATCGACAAGGTCAGGGGTTCGAGACACCCTCACCTTCACCGCCCGGACTGAGCGGGCGGGCGGTGGCCCCGGCGTCCCCCGGAACCACCGCCCGTCAGCGGTACGACGGACCGCTGGTCAGTTGTCCAGGTCGTTGTTCTGGATCTGGATCGAGGTGTTCGGCACGCACAGCGCCCAGACCTTCAGCGGCACGCCAGCGGGGGTGTGCTGGTCGGAGCCGAGCACGATCCAGCCGTCGAGGCGACCGGGGAGCGGGGTGCCGGTGTCCCAGTTCATCCGGCCCGGGAAGGAAGCGGTGACGTGGAAGGTGTTGCCGTTCTGGGTGTCCACGGTCGAGCCCTCGTAGCCGCCGGCGATCGCCGTGTACGTCTGCGACACCGTGGCGTCGTCGGCACAGGCCACCGTCGCCGACCCGCCGCCGCCGTTCGTGTAGGTCTCCACGCGGTAGATCGCGCCGGCGAGACCGCTCGGCCCGGCGGGGCCGGTGGCCCCGTCGGTCCCGTCCGTTCCGTTCGTGCCGTCGGCGCCGGGTGCACCGGTCGCGCCCCTGGGGCCGGTGGCGCCCCGTGGGCCCGTCGCGCCCTTGAGCCACTTCTTGGCGTCCGCGCTCAGGTCGCGGGTGCGGAGCGTGCCGTCGGCGACCTTGTTCGAGGTGACCGAGCCGTTGGCCAGGTCCTGGGTCTGGATGGTGCCGTCCTTGATCTGTGC